>JAITGW010000108.1 GCA_031280325.1 Oscillospiraceae bacterium | reverse complement strand
ACATCAGCACGGAGCTTCTTGGCAGTTATTTCGAGAGTCAGAAAAATACGATTCTCGGCTTGCTCAATACCATGTCGGGCAGCGCGTTTGAGCGCGCGTCGATTTTTGCGCTGTCGATTCAGCCATATATCAACGCGCAGATTATCATCCAGCTGCTCACTATCGCTATCCCGGCGCTGGAGCGTCTCTCTAAAGAGGGCGGCGAAGAGGGCAAGAAGAAAATCGAGAAGATCACGCGGTACTCCACGATCGCCATCGCGCTGCTTCAGGGATACGGATACTATGTGCTGCTTTCGACGAACGGATTTCTCACGGCGGGCGCCGGCGCTCTCGCGCCGATTGTTATCGTCGCGTCGTTTATGGCGGGCAGCGTGTTCCTCATGTGGATGGGCGAGCAGATTACAGAATTTGGTATTGGAAACGGAATCTCAGTTATCCTTTTCGTAAGCATTGTCGCGCGCTTTCCGACCAGCTTTGCAGGCATTATCGGAAGCAAGAGCGCCGGCACGGGCTTCCTCGGCGACATGAGCCACTGGTGGCTGTACCTGCTCATGATCGTCGGCGCGCTGGCAATTATGGTTCTCATCGTCGTCGTGCAGAACTCCGAGCGGCGTATTCCGGTGCAGTATTCCAAGCGCGTCGTGGGTCGGAAGATGTACGGCGGACAGAGTACGCATTTGCCGCTGAAGCTTAACATGTCGGGCGTTCTGCCGATAATTTTCGCGCAGTCGTTGGCGTCCCTGCCGGCGACGGTGGCGGCGTTCGTGCCCGGATGGGCAAACAGCACATTCATCACAAAGACGTTCGCACAGAACGGGTGGCTGTACATTTTGGTGTACTTCCTGCTGATTGTATTCTTTTGCTATTTCTATTCAACGATTCAGTTCAACCCGGTGGAGGTCGCGAATAACCTCAAGAAAAACGGAGGCTTCATTCCCGGCTTCCGCGCCGGACGGCCGACGAGCGACTTTATCCGCAAGGTGCTGAGCAAGATCACCCTCTTCGGCGCCGTGTATCTTGCGATTATCGCCGTTGTCCCGCTGATCATCTCGGCGTCGTCGGCAACTGCGGCAAGCTCAGGCATTTCGCTCGGCGGAACAAGTGTCATCATCGTGATAAGCGTTGCGCTTGAGACGATCAAACAGCTTGAGGCGCAGATGCTCATGCGTCATTACAAGGGCTTCCTTGAGTAGGTCGGGAGCTGACGGATGAAACTGATTTTACTTGGCGCTCCGGGCGCGGGAAAAGGAACCCAGGCGGAGATTCTGGCGCAAAAGCTCGGAGTTCCTTCGATATCGACAGGTAATATCCTGCGGGCCGCCGTTAAAAACGGCACGCCGGTGGGACTTCTGGCAAAGTCCTTTATGGACGCCGGCGCGCTTGTGCCGGATGACGTTACAATCGGAGTATTCAAAGAGCGCATGGAGGATCCGGACTGCCGCAACGGCTATATTCTCGACGGTATGCCGAGGACGCTGCCGCAGGCGCGCGCGCTTGACGAGAATGGCATCGAGATCGACTGCGCGCTGTCCATTGAGATCAGCGACCAGGAGATTATCGACCGCATGGGCGGGCGGCGCTTCTGCCCGGAGTGCGGGGCGACGTATCATATCGTATCCGCGCCGCCGAAGGAGGAGGGCGTGTGCGACAGATGCGGAAAGCCGCTTGAAATCCGCCGTGACGATGAGCCGGAGACGGTAAAAAACCGCCTCAAGGTATATCACGCTGAGACGGAGCCTCTGCTCGGTCATTACGCCGAACGCAAAAAGCTTTTGACGGTTGACAATCAACCGACGATTGAGGCGACGACAAGAGTTATCTGTGAAACGCTGGGGATTAAATGATTAAGCTTAGAACCCCGCGCGAAATAGAGTTGATGCGCCAGGCGGGAGCGATTGCTGCGGCTGCCCGGGGTTTAGCCGGGAAAATGGCGGTTGCTGGCATATCAACACGGGAGCTTGACAGGGCAGTGCACGACTTTATCGTCGGGCGGGGAGCGATTCCCACGTTCCTTGGCTATAACGGGTTCCCGAAAAGCGTATGTATTTCAGTGAATGACGAGGTCATTCACGGTATCCCCGGCACGCGCAGGCTGTGCGACGGCGATCTCGTAAGCATTGACGTCGGAGCGACAAAGGATGGCTTCGTGGGCGACTGCGCCGACACGTTTATCGTCGGTGAAGGGAGCGTTGAGGCATGTCGCCTTGTCGAGGTTACAAGGCAGTGCTTTTTCGAGGCGATGAAGCACGCGCTGCCCGGAAAACGCGTGTCAGACATTTCCCGCGCGGTGCAGGAATGCGCTGAAAACAGTGGATTTTCGGTTGTTCGTGACTTTGTCGGTCACGGCGTCGGGGAGAGGCTTCACGAGGATCCGGAAATTCCGAACTATGTTCAGGCGCCGCGGCGCGGCGCTGATCCGCGGCTTATTGAGGGGATGACAATCGCGGTCGAGCCAATGATAAACGCGGGCCGGTACGGTATCCGGGTTATGCCCGACGGGTGGACTATCGCGACGCGAGACGGGTCGCTCTCGGCGCATTATGAGAATACGGTGCTGATTACACGGGACGGCGCCCGGATTCTCACGCAAACGGAGTAGCCACCGTGGAAGAGCTTAAGATCGGATGCTTTATCCGAAACGAAAACGGGCGCGACGCGGGAAGAGTCTATGCGGTGATTTCGACCGATGGACAGTATCTCACACTGGCGGATGGGCGCAGCCGCAGGCTTGAAAAGCCAAAGCGGAAAAAGCATAAACATGTAAGTCTTGTATCCGGCGGGGACGAGTGGCTGACGCAGCGTCTTTTGTCGGGTGAACGGATCACAAACGCGCAGCTGAGACGGGCGCTCGGGGAAATCCCCGGGAAGCCGGGAATGGAGGAGGTGTCTACGCTTGGCAAAGGATGACGTAATTGAGCTTGAGGGAGTTGTGGTTGAATCTCTGCCAAACACGACCTTTAGGGTTGACATCGGCAAGGGACACATAATTCTGGCGCACATCTCCGGCAAGCTGCGTATGAAATTTATACGCATTCTCCCGGGGGATAAGGTCACGGTGCAGATGTCGCCGTATGACCTGACGCGCGGGCGAATCACCTGGAGAAGTAAATAACAGCGGACTTATTGTAGGAGGAATTCATAATGAAAGTACGGCCCTCTGTCAAGCCCATGTGCGAGAAGTGCAAGATCATCCGTCGGCGCGGCCGCGTGATGGTCATCTGCGAAAATCCGAAGCACAAGCAGCGCCAGGGCTGAGTCAACTGACAATTGACAATTAAACGGCGAAACACAAAACAGTTTTAGAAAGGACTGATTACTAAGAATGGCACGTATTTCCGGCATTGACCTGCCCAAGGACAAACGGATTGAGATCGGGCTCACCTATGTCTATGGTATCGGCAGAACGAGCGCGAAGAAAATCCTGGAAGCGACCGGAATTAATCCGGACACGCGCGTCAAGAACCTCACGGAGACGGACGAGACCGCGCTGCGCGAGGCGATTGACAAGAGCTATGTGGTGGAGGGCGACCTGCGCCGCTCCGTTGCGCTTGACATAAAACGCCTTACCGAGATCGGCAGCTATCGCGGGACGCGGCACCGCCGCGGACTTCCCGTGCGCGGGCAGCGCTCCAAGACGAACGCGCGCACGCGCAAGGGTCCGAAGCGCACGATCGCAAACAAGAAGAAGTAAGGGGAGGGAAGAAATATGGCAGCACCGAAAGGTAAAAAGGTACGCACACGCCGCCGCGAGCGAAAGAATATTGAAAAGGGCGCCGTGCATATTAAGTCTTCCTTCAACAATACGATGGTGACCATTACGGACACTAACGGCAATGCGATTTCCTGGGCGTCCGCCGGAGAGATGGGTTTTAAGGGCAGCCGCAAGAGTACGCCGTTCGCCGCCCAAACAGCCGCCGAAACGGCGGCAAAGGCCGCCATGGAGCATGGACTCAAGACGGTTGAGGTCTTTGTCAAGGGTCCCGGCTCGGGACGTGAGGCAGCGATCCGCGCGCTGCAGTCAGCGGGCCTTGAGGTGACGATGATCAAGGACGTTACCCCCATTCCGCACAACGGCTGCCGTCCGCCAAAGCGCCGCAGAGTATAAGGAGGAACACACAGCATGGCAAGATATACAGACGCAGTCTGTCGCCTGTGCCGCAGGGAAAACCAAAAGCTTTTCCTCAAAGGCGACAGATGCTATACCGACAAATGCGGAGTTGAGCGCCGCGCATATCCCCCCGGAATGCACGGTCAGGGGCGAACAAAAGTCTCGGAATACGGCACACAGCTGCGTGAGAAGCAGAAAGCAAAGCGCTATTACGGTATTCTTGAGAGCCAGTTCCGCGGATATTTTGAGATTGCTGCCCGCCGCGCCGGCAAAACGGGCGAAAACCTGCTTTCGATCATCGAAACGCGGCTTGACAACACGATTTACCGTCTCGGCTTTGCGATGAGCCGCGCCGAGGCGCGCCAGCTCGTCCTCCACGGTCACTTCACAGTGAACGGACGCCGTGTGAACATCCCCTCGTTTCTTGTGAAACCGGGAATGCTCATTGCCCTCGCCGACAAGAGCCGATCTGTCAGCAAGATCAAATCTTCGATTGAAGCCAACGCCTCCCGAAAGGCGCCGAAATGGCTGGACTATGACGCGAATAAGCAGAGCGCCACGGTTCTTGCCGCCCCCGCCAGGGACGACATCGACCTTCCGGTTGAAGAACAGCTCATCGTCGAGTTGTACTCGAAATAACGCTTGTACCGGGAGAGGTTTCCGGTGCAACCCTCAAATTGGATGGCTGTGAATTTATTGAAGGAGGGTATATATGGTAGAAATTGAAAGACCGCGCATAGAGTGCGTAGAGACGCCGGGAGATGAATCCCACGGGAAGTATATAGTAGAGCCGCTGGAGCGGGGATATGGGACGACGCTGGGCAACTCGCTTAGGAGAATTTTGCTCTCGTCGCTGCCCGGAACGGCGGTCACAACGGTTAAAATCGCGGGGATACAGCATGAGTTTTCAACAATTCCAGGAGTTAAAGAGGACGTTACAGAGATAATCCTCAACATAAAGAAAATCATCGCCCGCCTCCACACCGACCGACAGAAAACTGTTTACCTTGAAGTTAGCGGGGAGCGGGAGGTCACGGCAGGGGACATTGCCGCCGACGCGGAGGTTGAGATACTCAATCCTGACCTCCATATCGCGACGCTGTCGGATGGGGCGACGCTCCGCATGGAGATGACGCTTGACCACGGCAGGGGCTACGCCTCGGCAGAGCGCAACAAGCTCGCCCAGCCGATTATCGGCGTAATACCGATCGACTCGATTTACACGCCGGTTCTCAAGGTGAACTATACCGGTGAGAACACG
>JAITGW010000105.1 GCA_031280325.1 Oscillospiraceae bacterium | reverse complement strand
ACATACCCGCCACCGGGATAATCAAAGCCGCAATGGCGCTCGCCGCGGCGCTTATCTTCAGGCGCGCCGCCTCTCACTCGAAGGGTACGATACTGCGATACGCCGTGATTCCCATCCTGTGCGGACTTATAATGGTCTGCGGATATTTTTTGTATGAGACTGCGCTTTTCGGCGCACCATATGCGATCGTCGGCGTCCCGTTTAACCTCGCGCAGGCGGCGTCAAACGGAATCGTGTTTGCCGCGGTGTCTGCGGCAATTCGCGGGAGAAAAAAATAACGAAACGAACGGGCGGATTTATCCGCCCGTTGTTGCTGTATGTTCGCGCCGCGGATAATACGCGCGTATTATCCGCGGCGCAGGTGCTTTCGGCACAATCCGGCGTCACACTCTCCCCCGCGCCGCAAGATCGCCGTATAAATCAAGCACGCTGCGCGCAACGTCCGCGCCGGGCGGATACACGCGGTCAAAGCCAAGCGCCGTAAAACGCTCCAGATCGCTGTCAAAATCGCCTTTTCCCACGTGGAGGATCCCTCCGATGTAAAGCAGCGTATCCCCTATTCCGGCTTCAGCGCACTTGCCGCGAAAACCGGCAAGATCCATCTCCGCCATGCCGTAAAGACTCGTCATAAGCATCGCCTCCGCCGACGCCTCCTGAGCGGCGCTTATAAATTCCTCAGCCGAGTTCTGCGCGCCCAGCGCGATTACGTTAAAGCCGCACTCCCTCAGAACCATTGATATTATCTTCGTGCCGATGACGTGCGAGTCCACGCCCACGGCGCCTGTAATCACCGTCGGTCTTGCCTCCGATATTTTCGCTATGACGTCTTCCGGCACGGTCTCCTCTTCGCCGCCCATGCCTGGAGGATCGATTATCACGCCGCGGGACAGTGACCAAAAGTCGTTTATGCTGTCCTTATAGCCCAGCGGGCGCCGCTCCGCCAGCTCGCGCTCCCGCACTTTCTCATCGTTATACTCCCTCACCTCCCGTGGAATCGGCAGATTTCCGTACTCAATATAGCGGCACGCGCCATTCAGGTCACGCACGCCGAGGCATTTGTCCGCGGAGTTGACGTTAATCGAAAACGGCGAATCAAGCACGCCCGTCTCAACGCCGCGAACAACGCCGACGGCAATATCGCCATCTCCAAGCTCAATAACAGCGTCGATTATCGCCGATACGGCAAGCTCGCACATTCGCTTTTCCGTCCGAACCTGCTCGCTGTCAAAGCTCAGCTCCTGGCGGCGCACGACATTGAAAATCCACTCCGCGCTGCGATATGTCTGCATGTGCGACTCCACGCTCGGCACGCCTATCGCCTCGTCCACCGTCTTGACAGAGCAGGCGGCGAGCGGCGACATCGCGGCGCACATCGCGACATAGTTGATATACCCGAACGCGTTTCCGATGTCCTGCGGGAACGGGAACAGCGACGACTGATTGCCTATAAGCCCCGGAATAATTGTGTCCGAAAAGCCGAATTTGCCAAGATATTTCTGAAACAATCCTTCCGCCGCAAGGATTTCAGATATGTCCTGCGCGAGATTTCCCTGAAAATTGAGCAGCGGCACGACGCTTTTAACGCCCTGCCGCGCCGACACAAGCGCCTCTATTATCTGCGTGGCAAGGTTCATATACATCGGTATCACGCCGTTTGGCAGCCAACCGTGCGTGTCTGTCGAGATAATCACGCCGCGCTCCGCGTAATAGCCAATGAGGCGCCCGAGATATTGCGCCGTCTCAATGCATTCTTCAACCGTCGCGGATTTATCGTACCCTCCTATCCAGCCGAAAAAGCTGTTCGGCATCGCCGTCATGCCGGAGGCAAACGCGACCTCTCCCACAAAGCTGTTCGCAACGCGTGAGGATCGCGGGTCGAACGCGCCAACGCAGGATTCGACAACGCGCCGCGTTGTTTTCACGCCGTGATTGATGATCGGATATCCGTTCAGCTTGCTTTTGCCGGTTCTTATGCTCTCCTCAAGCCCCGCTTTCGCTTTGTCAAGCCGGAGGTTGCGCGTGTATGAATCAGTCGTGAACGGAAAAAGGCGCACACCGACAGCGTTGAGCGACCGGAGCAGCGCAATCTCATCCTCAACAACCGGCACGCCGGAGCGCGGAAAAAGCCCCAGCTTCCCCTCCGCCTTGAACTGTCCGAGCATATGGGTGAAATTTTTGTGCTTTGGCAGGGATTTTTGATACTCAACCGCCTCGTCCAGGTAACATTCGCGCCCTGTCTCCCGCCACACGGCAAGAGTCTTCGGCCGCAGCTCGTTTAAGAATATATCCTCGTCGATTTTTTTCTGCCTGACCCGTATCATAATTCGTCACCTCATCACGAGCGTCTATTTCGGTCATGCCGCAACCGCAAAGCGGCTCAATAGTGCATTTTTTCTAATCCTCCGTAATATTTTACCTTATTGTTAGTAAGATTGCAACACATTTTTTGCATTTTGTCTTGACAGCTCGCCGATCTTTGGATATGCTGTAAGCAAAAATACAGGGCAGCATGTCGTTCCCGCGGATCTGGAGAGTTTTTGACTCTCAGCCGCAGATAATATAAATACAGGAGGGTAATTTCATGATCAAAACACCGCCCATCACCGCCATGAGCGACGCGTTCTCCGTCGCCGGCAAAAATGTCGTCGTCACCGGCGGCAACCGCGGAATCGGTCTCGGAATCTCCACGGCGTTCGCGGAATGCGGCGCGAACGTTGCGATTCTCTGCCGAAACTCAGCCTCCGCCGAGGTCATCGCCGCGGACTTTTCTTCAAAGTACGGCGGCACTTATGCCTCAATCGCATGCGACATTTCCGACAGCGCGTCCGTAATCGCAGCCGCCGCAAAGGTATTTGAGCTTTTCGGCACTGTCGATGTACTTGTAAACAACGCCGGAATCGCGACAACGACGCCGTTCCTCGCCGAAAACGGTCTGTCAGAGTGGCACAAGGTCATCGATACAAATCTTCACGGCACGGCGCAGGTCGTTCACGCGTTCGCGCCGAAAATGCGCGACGCGGCCCGCGGCGGCTCAATCATCAACATCACCTCGATCGGCGGACAGCGCGTATCTAATTCCCGCGACCATCACAACTCACCGTACAATGTTTCTAAAGCCGGACTGGATATTTTTACAAAATACCTTGCGATCGTCCTCGGCGATTACGGTATACGCGTG
>JAITGW010000097.1 GCA_031280325.1 Oscillospiraceae bacterium | reverse complement strand
TCTATGCCCATCTTGAATATTTCGTTTACATATTTCGCGTTAAAGCCGCTCAAGCCGCTCAGTTCATGGAATGCCGTACACATCAGATTCCAATTTTTAATCGTATAATATGCTGAATTGGCGCTGTTCTGCACCACTTCAATATTACTAAATATTCTTTTTGCAGCGGTAATATCTTTTACAAAATGCTGTATTCTCATATTCCTCTCCTCTTTTTGCTGCCTCCCGGATAATTATATCGCAGCTTCCAGCTGAGTGCAATTTACAAGCTTTCGCGTATTTTTCATATCTTCACGCGCTTGCGCCGCTTTAGCCGCGCCGGCTTATCAAGCCGCAGCGCGCGCTTCAGTTTTGCCGCCAGCCAGCACAAAATCAGCATTACAGGCACGCAGCCAAGACAAAAACCGACTGTAAGCCAGATGTTTTTTCCCGTGATTGCAGTCATGTTGAACAGTTCCGGCATCGTGGCCGCGCCGAGAGCGAACAGTACCGGCATTGCAATAACAAGAGCCTTGCGCACGTTGTTCATCGGGCGTGAAACCTTGAGCATCATGAGAAGTCCCACGAACGCGATCGCGATCGTCGCCATTGTAGACAACTGCTCCTCCGGAATCGCCATACGCCGCCCGAGATACATCAGCCCGACGACGCACGCCAAATCCGTCAGTCCCGCCGGAAGCGCCGACAAGAGCACATTCGGCAAAAACCGCCCGCGTACAATGCTCTTATTCGGCTCCATGGCGAGAACGAAGCTTGGAATTCCGATAAACGTCGCAGAATAAAGCGTCAGGTGCGTCGGCGTGAACGGAAATTTCATCGCGATAATCAGCGCCCAAAGAGTCAGCGCGAACGAGAAGATGTTTTTCATGAGAAACAGCGAGCTTGACCGCTCGATGTTGTTGATGACGCGCCGCCCCTCCAGCACAACGGCGGGCATCGCGGCAAAGTCCGAGTCAAGAAGTACAAGCTGTGCCACATGGCACGCAACGTCGCTTCCGGACGCCATCGCAACGGCACAGTCCGCATCTTTAAGCGCAAGCACATCGTTCACGCCGTCCCCCGTCATGGCGACTGTGTGACCGTCCGCGCGCAGGGCGCGGATAAGCCTACGCTTCATGTCTGGGGTTACGCGGCCGAAGACGGTGTACTCCACGGCCGCTTTTTTTATGTGCCGCTCTGTTTTCAGCGTCGTCGCGTCAATGTACCGCTCCGCGTCCGCAATGCCGGCATCCTGCGCAATTCGCGATACCGTAGCCGGATTGTCGCCGGATATTACCTTGATCATAACACCCTGTTCCGCAAAAAAGCGGAACGTTTTCGGCGCGTTGTCACGGATTTTGTTTGTAAGAAGCACAAGGCCGACAGGCTCCGCGTCCTTTATACCGTCCTGCGCCGCCAGCAATCCTCCGCCAAGCTTTGCCAAAAGCAGCACACGATAGCCCTGCGCGGCGTATTTTTCAACTTCGTCACATATTCCGTCATAGCCGCAATCCGCCATAATACGCTCCGGCGCGCCGACGACATAGCTTTGCCCGCCGGAAAGCTCGAACCCGGCGTATTTCGACACGGGCGAAAACGGCATACGTCTGGCCAGGCGCGATTTCGGCGGCATCGTGAAAAACTTTTTCATCGCCGCCATCGTGTCGTTGTCAGGCTCCGTCCCGGCTGCATAGTCGGAGATTATCTGCGATATCTGTTCCTTTGGCATGCCTGCCGCGGCAAGCGGAATCACATCGCTGATCAGCATTTCAGGCTCTGTAATTGTGCCTGTTTTGTCCACGCACAGCACATCAACGCGAGCAAGCGATTCAATGCAGCGCATTTCCTGAACGAGCGTGCGCCTCCGCGCGAGACGCATTACGCTGACCGCCAGGGCAACGGAAACAAGAAAATACAGCCCCTCTGGTATCATGCCGATAAGCGCGGCGGAGGTCGTAACGACAGATTCCTCCAGCGGCTCATGCAAAATGCGCAGCTGCTGAAAGAGCATTATCGCGCCGAACGGGATTATCACCACACCGATCAGCTTAATCAGGCGCGTAAGATCGTGCATCATCGCGCCGCGGACCTTGTGGTTTGCCCTTTTCGCTTCCAGCGTCAGCTTTGAGACAAAGGAGTCGCGCCCGACCTTGTCAAGCCGCGCGCGGCACTTGCCGGAGACAATAAAACTCCCTGAAAGCAGCTTGTCGCCGGGATTTTTTGTGATTTCGTCAGCTTCGCCTGTGACAAGCGCCTCGTTCACCTGGCATTGCCCGTCAAGAACGACGGCGTCCGCGTAAATCTGGTTGCCCGGCGTGAATACCGCGACGTCGTCAAGCACGGTTTCCTCCGGCGAAACCGAAACCTCAGCCCCGCCGCGAATCACCACCGCTTTGGGCGCGGTGAGAAATTTCATTTTGCGCAGCGCCGCGCGGCTGCGCAGCTCCTGAAATATGCCTATAACACTGTTTATGACAACGACCGGAAGAAACGTGAGCTCCTTAAACGCTCCGACAGCAATAACCGCCGCCGACAGCGCAAGGAAAATCAGGTTGAAATAGGTGAAAACGTTGTCAGCGACAATCTGAAGCGTCGTGCGCTCCGGCGGCTGCAGCGCAACGTTGGCATATCCGTTTGCGAAGCGCTCCTGCGCCTGTTCGACGGTGAGTCCGCACTCCGCCTCGCTCTCTATCCGCGCGAGAACGCGGCCCTGCGCATTTGCCCGCGCTTGAACCACCACAGCTGACTTCCCTCCCCTCTTTTGTCTCGCGTAATTAAGATTATTGCCGTGAAAAATCGTTTTTATCCCCGGCTATCGTCTTGATTCCAAGCTCGGCAAGCTGCTTTTCCTCAACCTCGTCCGGACACTGCGTCATAAGCTCAGACGCGTTCTGCACCTTTGGGAACGCGATAACGTCCCGTATGCTCTCCGCTCCCGCGAGGAGCATGACGAGCCGGTCAAGCCCGTATGCAAGCCCGCCGTGAGGCGGCGCGCCGTATTTGAACGCCGTGATGAGATGATTAAACCGCAGCGCAACGTCCTCATTCGACAGACCCAGCGCGCGGAACATCGCCTCCTGAAGCTCCGGCGTGTTGATTCGTATCGAGCCGCCGCCCGCCTCGCACCCGTTGATTACGATGTCATAAGCCTTTGCGCGGCAGCGGAGCTTGTCTGTTTCAAGCAGGTGAGCGTCCTCGTCCATGGGCGCTGTAAACGGGTGATGCATCGCAACATAGCGGTTCTCCTCCTCGGAGAACTCGAACATCGGAAACTCCGTTATCCACACGGGCTTGTACACATCCTTCGGGATAATACCAAGCGTTTTTGCAAGCTCCACACGCACAAGACCAAGCTGCGGCGGCGCGTCGCGCAGCAGCATAATGCACTCCTCCTCGGAAACGCCGCCAAGCCGCGACTCAATCGCGGCGCGTTGCTCGTCCGTGACAAACTTTGCCGTGTGCAATACGATCCCGCGTCCGCCTATACCCTTTGAAAAATCCGACAGCTTGTCAAGCGTCTTGCGCGGCGCCCTCGGCGACTTTATGGCGCGCGTTTCGGGTAAAATGTCCGTCACGTCGCAAAGCTCAAGCCCAAAGCGCAAATCCGGCTTGTCGCTGCCGTACCGGCTCATCGCCTCTGAATACGTCATGCGGCTGATCGGAAGCTCAAGCTCCACGCCAAGCGTCTCACGGAACAGGCGCGCCAAAAAACCTTCGTTTACCGCGATGACGTCATCAACGTCCACAAACGACATCTCAAGATCAATCTGTGTAAATTCCGGCTGGCGGTCGGCGCGTAAATCCTCGTCCCGAAAGCAGCGGACTATCTGGAAATATCTGTCGAATCCTGACAGCATGAGCAATTGCTTATATTGCTGAGGGGACTGCGGAAGCGCGTAGAACGCGCCGGGATGAATCCTGCTCGGCACGAGATAGTCCCTCGCGCCCTCCGGCGTGGATTTTGTGAGCATCGGCGTTTCAATCTCTAAGAATCCGTTTTCGTCAAAATAATCCCGCGCAAGCTTCGACACCCTGTGCCGCAGCGCAAGCGTCCTTTGCATCTCCTCCCGCCGCAGGTCAAGATAGCGGTATTTCAGCCGCAGCGCGTCGTTGACCTCCCGCGCCGACGCGATCTCAAACGGCGGCGTTTCGCTCCGCGCCAGGATGCGCAGCTGCGTTACCTCAAGCTCAACGCAGCCCGTCGGAAGGTCCGGGTTTTTAGAGCTGCGCTCCCGCAGCGTTCCAGTCGCGGCAACGACAAATTCGCTCCGCAATTGCGCCGCCTTGTCGAATATTTCCCGTGCGGTCCCCTCATCAAACGCGAGCTGGATCAAGCCAGTTCGGTCGCGCAGGTCTATAAACAGGAGCTGCCCCAAGTCCCGGCGCCGCGCGACCCAGCCGCACACGGAAACGGTCTTGCCAATATCGCCATCGCGCACGTCCCCGCAGTAATGCGTGCGCGAAAATCCCGAAATATTGTCCATGGCTTACCAGTCCCTCTCGTCAAGAATCGGCGGAATATCCTCCGCCGCGCGCAGCTTCTCACGCAAGCCCTCTAAAATAAGCGCGGCGCTCGCCGTCGTCTGCTCGCCGGATCTCATGTCGCGCACGGTAACGCGCCCCGCGCTGATCTCATCCTCGCCCAAAAACGCGACAAACGGCACGTCAATTTTATCGGCATACGCAAGCTTCGCCTTGAATTTGCGCTTTTCCGTGTCGAGCAGCACCCGCAGTCCGCCACGCCGCATATTTGAAGCAAGGGAAACCGCGTGCGTCAAATCTTCCGTCATGGGGATTATCATCAGATCAGCAGGCGCCGTATTGATCTCCGGATTCA
>JAITGW010000080.1 GCA_031280325.1 Oscillospiraceae bacterium | reverse complement strand
TGCAATTCAATCCGCGTTCCTGCGGGATATTGCTTGGCGAGACGCTCGCGGGCTTCGCGCCCACCTAATCTAAAATTTGGCATATTGTTTTTCCCTCCAATGCGAAAAGCCCGCTGGATTATTACTTTTTCCAACGGGCTTTAAGTGGTTTGTATTCGGTTTTGTGATTTCGGCGATCACGCGAAGTTCACACTCGCGCAAGCCAAAAACAGGATTTTTTCATCCATAAAATGAGGTTGCGAGATTTTGCCCTCAGACATGGCAAAAACCCGCTCACTGAGCGGGTTTTAGCGCAGGCATCTTTTTCAGATTACCTTGTTGGAGCGCCCGACAGGATTCGAACCTGCGACCTTCAGAGTCGGAGTCTGATACTCTATCCAACTGAGCTACGGGCGCGCATTCATTTTGCAGCTCGCGCAAAAACACTGTGCAACGTATCATATCATATCCAAGGGCGGCTGTCAATTGCGATTTACCCTCTCCCGACATGCGGAATCCTGCCGGAGAGCAAGACGCTTAACATTAAGTGCAAAAGCGGTCTTTGAAATTGCTCTCAAAAACCGTTTTTGTTGGCATTGCACTCCCCATGATAATTCCTCTTTCAAAAAAACTTAACAAAAATTTGAAATGTTTCTATTGCAATTGAGCGACAAAAAAGAGCGGCTCCACAGCCGCATTACAAAAAATCTTGCGAAATGCAGGCGAACATTCGCCGGGCGTCACTCCTCTAAAACACGCAGAATAACATACCAATCCCGTCTATCCATTTTGGCGTAATCGACAGCGATTTCAAGTTCCGCTCCGCTTTCAAACAAGCCCAGGTCATATTGCTTTCCGGCTTGCAATTGAGCGGTCAGCTCCACATCTTTGACTGTGACATTGGTTTTGCCCAAATTGGTTACACCAACATATTCGCCGCGCATGGCGTATTCGCCCGGTTCAAGAATAACATCAAGACATCTTTGCTACTGGGCGGTACTTGCTTTGCAAAATGACCAAAGCGCCGGAAAGAAGAAAACAGCTCGCATTTCCCGTGCCGGGGTCTACATCAAGCCGCTTTTGATGCAATGTGCCTTGTGCGCCATTCGTGCTAAAACCAACCTCGAAATCGCCAACCGTTACAACGCCATTAAAAAGCGGCGCGGTCACAAAAAAGCAATTATCGCCATCGCCAGAATGCCGCTCTGTGCCACCTGCAACATTCTGAAGAAGAACGAGCATTACAACGCGGAGCTTTACCGCCAGTCGGACAAGCCCCTTGTTCAGCGTGAGGTGACTGTGGAGCAGGCACTTTACATCGTGCAAAGGCAGGGGCGCTTGGTCATTAATCCCACAACTTGAGCCTTTTTCCGCACCGACGAGATACCTATTTCCTCACCATCACAGCCATGTCAAGCGTGTAATACGGTGAGGAAAAGTCCGCAAGCTCCGCGTTGTTTCCATCGTCATACAGTCCGCCCATTGCAAAATCCGCCTTTCCAAAGCGCACGGCGTCGATAAGCTGATCATGCGGAAACGTCAGTACCGTAAGCTCCACGCCAAGGCGCGCGCAGATTATCCGCGCAAGATAAATGTCCAGCCCAGTAAAGCTGCCGTACTCATCCTGTCCGGAAAAAGGCAAAAAACCCTCCTCCGGTACGGCAAGGCGCAGCGACGTCACATACGCAATCTCCGGTATTCCCGGAAGCTCGGCGTTTTTTCCGTCAACATAAGCCTCGGCAAGCCTTACGAGCGTCCCATCCTCCCTTATCGCGGCAAGCACGGCGTTTATTTCGTTCATAAGACCTGCGGATTCCTTTGCCGCCGCGATTCTAAGCTCCGCTGAGAACAGCGCCTCGTCCAGCGCGCGGATTCCCCTGCCCTGCTTTGCGATTTTTGCGCTGACCCGCATATCCGCAAACGCGCAGTCAATAACTCCGGCGGACAAATCGCCCAGCATGGACTCATACGATGCGTATTCATACAGCTCTCCGTACCGCGCGGCGTATTTCGAGCCCGCGTCGTTTGAGGCCGCTCCGATTTTTGCGCCGAACACACCGCTGACGTCCGTCACCGTCGCCGGAACACGCGCACCGCCGCAGGATACAAGCGCGAGGATTATAGAAAGCGCCGGCAGGGCGAAAATAAGCTTCTTCATGATAAGCTCCATGTAAAATTATTAGTTTGCGCCTAATTATAACAAAAAATTACAAGCTTTGCAAGATCAAGCTTTCCCAGGCAGTGGACAATTGCAGAGATTAGAAGAAATGCACGATACCGAGGGGAAGCTCACCTCGCTCGTGGGTTGAGGGCCATAGCATTTTTGCCTTGCCAAAACGGTTGTACGCCTCAACAAACACCGCTATAACCGCCCTTAACGTCTCCGGCTTGCGCGGAAAGCACCTGCTGCGCCGAGCCAATACCGGGATATAATGCCGCAAATCAGCGTTCACGCCCTCGACCGTGAAAGTATTGCTCTTGTCGTGAATATTGTAGATGTGCCGCCCGGGATAGACCACATCAAGTCAGCCATAATATCCGTCTGTACAGTACTTTTTCACCCGCGGCGCAGTATCCACAATGTTTTGAATATGTGACGCCGACTTGTCACTCGCCGCGTCAAAACCCACAATTTGCCGAGGCCGGCGGCTCACCACCGTCATCACATAAACATTTTCCCTCGTCTCAGTGCGAGGGCGCTTGTTGAGATAGCAATACATCTCATCTAATTCTAATATATGGTAATCATCCTCGAGAATCTGAGCCGTTTTTTTAATCCGGTTGTACACATTCGCCTTACTCATGCCCAAAATCTTTCCTAAGTCCCGCCCACACACACCCGAATAGTACATTTTCATTGCAAGGCTCCTTGCTTCCTCGCTGTAAGCTCTGCGTTTTGCTTCAGGTGTGTAGGTCTTTTTGCAGTGGCGGCAGATTAAGGCTTGAGTACCTGATCGGTTGCTCCCGTTCTTCATTTGTCCATCGCTGCCTCCGCACCGCCGCGCGTGTTCAGAGAGGGTCTACGCGAGTTGTTCGTCTCGTCGTTTCAGGGCTTCGCGCTCCTCCATCATCGCCGCCCACTCCTCTTCTGTCGGGAGGTTGATAATCTCGACGGCGTTGTAAAAAATCTCAATCCGTTGTGTCCGTTTGCCGTCGATCTTTTCCGGCGCATGAATCACGATTTTCTCAATGCAGTGAATATGCCCGAAGTACAGGACTTATCCGTCCGTAGCGGGCGTTCTTACCCCGCCGCAGCGGGCTTTTCCAATTCGTCCGCCCGCATGGGCGGACACCCCGGAAGCCAAAGCGCACCGCGCGCGCGCACGCCCGGCGAGCATTGCTTCCTCCGCACAAAAATAAGGGGGGAGGAATCCCCCCTTATTCCGGCGCGTTCGTTAATACCTCCTCGTATTCGCCTCCGCGTATGTGCGCGTCGTCCGCATATGAGTATTGGATTGAGTGAAATCTGGACGCATCGCGGCAGAATTTAAAATAACAGCGGATGGCTTGCGCCGTCCGCTGTTATTTTGGCGGCGGAAATATATTCGCATACTGCCCGTTTCATGTTTTGCGTTTCCGCATTTAGCGGGCAAGGCTTTGGTATATGGCAAACAAGCACGTTCCTTGGACTCAAGACATTTGTTATGCCTGAATCGGCGCAACAAACGGTTGCTTGCGCATCTGAAAGCAATTCGCTATAATATTTATTGCCGCGGCAGGAGGAGCTTGCCGCAAATAAGTGAATTTGGAGGATGTTTTATGACATTCGGAGAAGTGGTTCTCAAAATAAGGGAGGATAACGGACTCTCTCAAAGCGAGCTTGCGGATCGGGTTCACGTCACGAGTCAAGCGGTTTCGCGTTGGGAGCGGAGTGAGACCGTGCCGACGCTCGATACGCTCTGTGTGATTTCCGAGACATTTCGCGTTGACGCCGCCGCGCTGCTGGGACTCGAGGAGACGCCCGTATGTCAAAGCTGCGCGATGCCGCTGAGAATACTCGACGACTTCGGCACAAACACTGATGAAACGCCGGTTGCGGAATATTGCGCTCACTGTTTTCGGGGCGGCGCGTTCACCAATAACCGTACCATTGAGGAGACGGCAGAGGCAAATCTATATTTTTTGGCAGAATTTAACGCAGAAAATGGCACAGAATTTTCGGAGAAAGACGCAAGAACAGTTATGCTGGCGCATTTGGCGGCGCTGAAACGCTGGAAAAAAGCTTGATTTGCAGCCGCAAAAAAGAGCGAATCAGAAGCCGCGCGCCTTTTTGTGAGTCCGCATTACTCAAACGTTAGAGTGTATACGCGAAACGCATAGCGAAGCGCCTTGCGGATTTGCGCCGTTTGTACTAGAATGAATAAAAAGTATGATCGGGAGGGTAAAGCCATGGACAGGGAGCAAATCCGCAGACTTGTGGACGATTTCAGCGACAATTCACCGACGAACTATCTGCGCGCAAGGGCGCCGGACGGCGACACCGCGGCGCTTGGCGACAATAATTTCGCGCGCAACAACGTCTATGGCGGGGAAGAGGCGCGCAGACTGCTTGGCGTCGAACCCGGTAGCAAGTATGAAAACATGAGGTTTTATCAAAAACCTATATTCTCGATCGGACGCGCGGACGATCCCGCCTTTGAGAAGCTGAAAGATTCCGAGGCTGTCGGAGCGCACCACATGAGTCCAGAGGAATGGATGCCCGGAGCGAAAACGGTCATATCGTTCTTTGTGCCGTTCGAGCGCGCGACAGTCGAGGCGAACAAGCTTGATCCGGAGGAACCGGCGATTGAGTGGCTGTTTACGCGCGTTGACGGACAGCAGCATTTGCTTGCGCTGGGTGCGGCGGTGCGCGACGCTTTCATTGCGTCGGGCTATAACGCCGTCACGCCGTATACCGAGGACAAATATGT
>JAITGW010000044.1 GCA_031280325.1 Oscillospiraceae bacterium | reverse complement strand
GACGAGGTTGGGCTTGTTGTGACGCACGTCACGGAGGACGGTTTTTTGCGCTTTGCCGGAGTGGGAGGGATCGACTGCCGCGTGTTGCCCGGCAAACGTGTGTTTATCGGTGCGGAAGGCGTCCCGGGCGTGATTGGGATCAAGCCGTTTCACCTAACAAAAAGCGCTGAGCGCGAGAAAGCGCCGGAGCAGGACGCGCTCTATATCGACATCGGCGCGATGAGCCGCGACGACGCGCTGACGCGCGTTTGCGTTGGTGATTTTTGCGCGTTTGACCCGGAGGTTATGGAATTTGGCGACAAATATCTCGCAGCCAAGGCGATCGACGACCGATTTGGCTGCGCCGTGCTGATAAACCTCCTGGAATCAAATTTGCCGCTTGATTGCTCCTTTGCCTTCACGGTGCAGGAGGAGGTCGGAACGCGCGGCGCCGCGACGGCCGCGTATGCCGTTGCGCCGGACATCGCGATTGTGCTTGAGGCGACGACGGCTGCTGATTTGCCCGGCGTTGACGATAGCAAGACAATCTGTAAGCTCGGCGGCGGCGCGGTCGCGCCGTTCATGGATGGGGGAACAGTGTATGACAGGGAGCTTTGGTCGCTTCTGCGCGATACGGCGAGGGAGCGCGGGATTCTGTGGCAGACGAAGGAATATATCTCCGGCGGGACGGACGCCGCGGTGATACACAAATCGCGCGCCGGAGTTTACACAGCTGCGATTGCCGCGCCGGTGAGAAATCTCCATTCACCGTCGTGTGTCGCCAAAATTTCCGATCTTGAGGCGGCGGCGCTGCTTACGCGCGCATTTTTGGATAAATTAGGGGAGATCTATGGATAATATACGTTTTGGCAAAGCCGCGCCGGAGGATGCGGACGGGATTTACGCGTTCTATAGAACCGCGATTGCTAAAATGCACGCCGGAGGCAACCCCATGTGGGACGAGAACGATTATCCGACGGCGCAGCTGATCGCGCGGGACGCCGCGCGCGGAAAGCTTTTCGCGCTGTGGATTGACGGAGCGCCCGCGGCGGCGCTCGTTATAGATGAGGAGGCAAATGACGCTTATCGCGGCGTTCCAAAAGATTTTGTGCCGTTGCGTCCCGCGGTCATTCACCGCTTGTGCGTGAATCCGGCGTTTCAGGGGTGCGGATTGAGCAGACTCATTATGCAAAAGGCGGAGGAATTGATCGCGCGGCGCGGCCACGACGGAATTTTGCTCGACGCGTTCGCGCAGAACAACATAGCCGTTTCGCTGTATGAATCGCTCGGTTATACGAACCTCGGCAAGGTGGACATTGGAGTATACATCCGAGATTGGCATGTCGTGCTGTTCGTGAAGAAAATAAGTGACGAGGTGCAGCCGCCGCGATGAAATTAGACGAAATTATCCGTGAAGCGGAAACCCGCGCCGCCGCCGAATTTGCGCGCATTGATGAAACCGCGCTTGAGAACACGCGCCGCGTTATGAACGCCTTTCAGACGAGCAGAGTCAGTGAGGCGTGCTTTTCCGGCACGACGGGATACGGGTATGACGACCGCGGGCGCGAGACGCTGGACCGCGTTTTTGCGGAGGCGTTCGGCGCGGAGCGAGCTCTCGTGCGCAGTCAGTTCGCAAACGGGACGCACGCGATTACGGCGGCGCTGTTTGCGTGTATGCGCCCGGGTAAAACACTGATTTCCGCCGCAGGCGCGCCGTATGACACGCTGAGAAGCGCGATCGGCTTGAGCGGGAACCATGCAGGCAGCCTCATGTACTGGGGCGCGGCTTACCGCGAGGTCGCGCTCACAAATCTCGGCGCGCCGGACTATGACGCGATACGCGAAGCGGCGGCGGCCGCGGATGTCGCCGCGGTGTTTGTGCAGCGCTCGCGCGGATATTCGATGCGCCCCGCGCTGGGCACGGACGATATTGCGGCGATTGCGCGGATTGTGCACGAAGTCAATCCGGACGCTGCAGTTGTCGTTGACAACTGCTACGGCGAATTTGTTGATACGCGCGAGCCGACAATGCTTGGCGCGGATCTCATCGCCGGCTCGCTTATAAAAAATCCCGGCGGCGGCATTGCGCCCTGCGGCGGATACGTTGCGGGGAGGGGGGATCTTGTCGAAGCCGCCGCGGCGCGGCTCACCTCTCCCGGCATCGGCGGCGAGGCGGGCGCGACGCTTGGCGTAAACCGCAGCTTGTTTCAGGGGCTGTTTCTCGCGCCGCACACAGTCGCGCAGGCGCTTAAAACAGCCGTGCTTGCGGCAAATGTGTTCGGGCTTATGGACTTTGAGGTGTTTCCAAAGCCGGGCGCTGTGAGAAACGACATCATCCAGTCCGTGCTTTTGGGCAAGGCGGAGCTTGTACGTGAATTCTGCGCCGGAATACAGAGCGGCGCTCCGGTGGACTCATTTGTCACTCCGGAGCCGTGGGACATGCCGGGGTATGAGTGCCCTGTAATTATGGCGGCGGGGGCGTTCGTTTCCGGCGCAAGCATTGAGCTGTCGGCCGACGCGCCGATGCGAGAGCCGTATGCCGCGTATCTCCAGGGAGGACTGACCTATGAGTCCGGAAAGCTTGGAATAATGAAGGCCGCCGCGCGGCTTATGGGCTTGAATAAATAATTTCGCGCCGCAGTACATAGACTTGCAGAGGGTGAGGTCTATGGCGTTTATTACACTGCGCCGTATACGCGGACGCATGAGTCGAAGATATCGGCGCGCTTTCTTCCCGCGCGTGCTTCTGCCGGTGATCGTTCTCTCCGGTATGATCGTGACGGTGTGCGTGACGGCGGCGCGGGCAAAGCCGATAATCGAGATGTTTGCCAAGGCGGAGGCTCGCGAGGCGGTTACGCGGGCGATGAACGACGCTGTTGCGGAGCAGATACTCGCCGGACAGATAAGCTATGAACGGATTGTCCGCGTGGCATGGGGCGAAGACGGAACAGTCACGGCGCTTATCACCGACACGGCGCAGGTGAATCTGATGCAGACCGCGGTGTCGAACGCAATCAATGAAAACGTTGTGAATATCATGAATTCGGACTTGTCCATACCTGTGGGCGACGTTTTCGGCGGCGTGCTCTTCTCCGGGCGCGGCCCCGGAATTCCCGTGCGCATTCAGTCTGTGGCGGACGTTCACGCGGAATTTCGCAACAGCTTTGAGGATGCGGGCATAAATCAGACGCGTCACAGAATCGACCTTTGGATGACGGCGCAAATCAGCATCATCATACCGGGAGGGACGGCAAAAACCTCTGTGTCGGCGGAAATACCCATCGCGGAGACGGTCATCGTCGGGAACGTACCGAGCATTTATTCTGGAGGATAGCAAGTGGAGATTACGGAAGAGCTTGCGGCGCTGCGCCGCAAGGTTAACGAGCTGGGCGACGCGTATTACAACAATGACGCGCCGATTGCCGAGGATTATGAATACGACGAACTGATGCGCCGGCTTTCCGAGCTTGAGCGGGAAAATCCGCAGCTTATAACGCCGGATTCGCCCACACAGCGAGTCGGCGGGCGTGCGGGAGATAAATTCTCGCCGGTCACGCACTCGTCACCGCTTATGAGTCTGAACGACGTGTTTTCATACGGCGCTGTTGCGGCGTTCATTGAAAAAACGCGCGAGATTGCGGGCAGCTCCGGTTACAGCGTAGAGCCGAAGATTGACGGGCTGTCCGTCGCGCTTTACTATGAAAACGGTGCGCTTGTCCGCGGCGCTACGCGGGGTGACGGCGCGGTCGGAGAAGACGTGACCGACAATCTGCTGACTGTGAAATCAATCCCGCGCCGGCTGCATAACGCTCCGCGGGAGCTTTCCGTG
>JAITGW010000034.1 GCA_031280325.1 Oscillospiraceae bacterium | reverse complement strand
CTTGACATGGCGGCAGCAGCCGCGCGGCAGGCGCTTGAGGGACTGGACGTGTCGCTTGTCGGCGCTGTTGTCGTCTCGACGATTACGCCGGATTATTTGACCCCGTCACTTGCGTGTCTGCTTCAGCGGGAGCTGGGGCTTTCTGAGGAGATTGCCGCGATGGACATTAATTGCGCCTGTGCGGGTTATGTCATGGCGCTGAAAACAGCGCATGCGCTCCTCTCCGATATGCCGGGAAGGATTGCGCTTGTCGTCGGCTGCGAGATGCTTTCGCGCATCACGGATTACGCAGACCGAAGCACGTGCGTCCTGTTCGGTGACGGGGCGGGCGCCGCCGTAATTCGCCGTGACGAGGCGGGAACGTTCGAGTTTTATTGCGGAGCGCGCGGCGGCGAAGAGCAGCTCTCATGCCGCGCCGCGTATCTGTCAAACAGTCCGCATGTGCGGCGCCTTGGAGACGGGGCATACGGCGCGATACAGATGAATGGCTCGGAGGTATTCCGCTTTGCCGTGGAGGTCTGCGTGCGCGGCGTGACGAAGACACTGTCCGACGCGGGAAAAGCGCCGAGCGAAGCGGAGCATTATATTTTTCATCAGGCAAACCGGCGCATTATCGATGGGATCGTTCCGCGCCTCGGCATAGAGCATGAAAAATGCCTGATAAACATTGAAAAATACGGCAACACATCCTCCGCCACGTGCGCGATTGCGCTTGACGAGCTGTTTCGCAGCGGGAAAGTCCGTCCGGGTGACGGAATTATTCTATCTGCGTTCGGCGGAGGACTGAGCTTTGCCACAGCGTATTTTGTTCAGAACGGAGAAGTGTAAAATGACAGATCTGAGAAAGCTTTTAGGCATCAAATATCCGATAATACAGGGCGGGATGGCGAACATCGCCACGGGGGAATTTGCCGCCGTGATTTCGAATGCGGGAGGCTTGGGGCTAATCGCGTCCGGCGGCTGGGACGCGGAGGAGATTTGTGCGCACATTCGCCGCGCGCGGGAGCTTACGGATAAGCCGTTCGGCGTGAACCTCATGCTTATGAACCCGCAAGCGGACGCGATCGCCGAAATGCTGGCGCATGAGCGCGTACCCGTGATTACCACGGGAGCGGGGCTTCCCGGCAAGTATATTCCGGGGTGGAAAGCGTCCGGCGCGCTTGTATTTCCGGTTGTGTCATCTGTCGCGGTCGCGCGGCGGCTGGAATCACAGGGTGCGGACGGCGTAATCGCCGAAGGGACGGAGAGCGGCGGGCATGTCGGCGAGACGACGACTATGGCGCTTGTGCCGCAGGTTGCGCGGACGGTGAAAATCCCCGTGATCGCAGCCGGAGGAATCGCCGGAGGAGCCCAGATGCTCGCCGCGCTTGCGCTTGGCGCGTGCGGAGTGCAGATCGGCACAACGCTGCTGCGCGCTGTCGAATGCCCGATTCACCAAAACTATAAGGATGCGCTGCTGCGCGCGAAAGACAACGACACCGTCGTCACGGGGCGGAGCGTCGGCGCGCCCGTGCGAATTCTGCGCAACCAGATGTCAATGGAGTACGCAAAGCGTGAACGGGGCGGCGCGCAGAGAGAAGAGCTTGAGCGCTTCACCCTCGGCTCACTGCGTCGCGCGGTATTCGATGGAGACGTCAAAAACGGCTCGCTCATGGCAGGTCAGGTCGCCGGGATGCTTGCGGAGATAAAGTCCGCGGCGGATATTTTACGAGAAATATATGAAGAATGCGTGGCCGTTTCGGCGGCGATTGCGGCACATCCCGCGCTTAGCGTATGACGGCGGCGTTTGTTTACGCAGGGCAGGGGAGTCAGCGGCCCGGCATGGGAAGGGATTTTTATGACGAATATCCCGTAATCCGCGAGATTTTCGAATACGCGCCCGACGGACTCGATTTGCGCGCCCTCTGCTTTGAGAGCGACGCGAAAACGCTGGAGCGAACGGAGCATACGCAGCCGTGTATGGGCGCGTTCGCTGCCGCGGTGACGCGCTTGCTGCGCGCAGCCGGGATCAGTCCGCAATACGCAATGGGGCTGTCGCTGGGAGAATACTCCGCGCTGCACGCGGCGGGCGTATTCGATTGGAAAACACTTTTGGATACGCTTGTGATACGAGGACGGGCGATGGCGGACGCGTCCGCAGAGGGCGACTATAGGATGAGCGCGATTATCGCGGACGAATCGATTGCAGAGCGCGCGGCAGCCGACGTTGGCGGCGGGGTTTGGTGCTGCAACTATAATTGTCCGGGACAAATTGTAATCGGAGGGCTGCGCGCGGCGGTTGAGGCGGCGGAGACACGCGCAATTAAGCTTGGCGCTCGGCGTTGTATACCGCTTGACGTGAGCGGACCGTTCCACACGCCGTTTATGACCCCGGCTGCGGAAAAGCTCGCGGAATATCTTGGCAAAACGCAGCTCGGCGAGATGAATTTTCCGGTTTTGTTTAACGTAACCGGAAAAACTATCGCTCCGGGAGAATCCGTCCGCGGACTGCTGACAGAACAGGTGCGCTCTCCCGTGAGGTTTGCCGACGGACTTAGAACGCTGGGCGCGCTGGGCGTTGATACGCTTGTTGAGATTGGACCGGGCAAGGCGCTTGCCGGGTTTGCGCGAAAAACGGTGCCTCAAATCCGCGTGATGAGCATAGATACGGCGGAGGATTTCCACCGTGTCCTGCAGACGCTGAGGGGAGAGTAAAAATGAACGGATTTATGGATCTTCATGGCAAAACAGCGATTGTCACCGGCGCGGGGCGTGGGATAGGGCGCGCGATTTGTATACTCCTGTCACGGCTCGGCGCGAGTGTCGTCGTAAACTATTCCGGCAACGGCGCGGAGGCGGATAAGACGCTTGCGATGTGCGGAAGCGCAATAAAGTTTCGCGCTGACGTTTCCGACGAGGACGAGTGCCGCAGACTTTTTGAAAAGTGCGAGGCAAGCTTCGGCGCGCCGCAAATACTCGTCAATAACGCGGGAATAACCCGTGACGGACTTCTTATGCGTATGAGTAGCGATGACTTTGACAGAGTACTTGACGTTAATCTCAAGGGAGCGTTTAACTGCGTGAAGCTTGCGTCAAAATCCATGATGCGCGCGCGTTACGGCCGCATTGTGAATATCTCAAGCGTTGTCGCAAGTTCAGGTAACGCGGGGCAGATAAATTACGTTGCGTCAAAGGCGGGCTTGCTTGGACTGACAAGGGCTGCCGCTGCGGAGCTTGCGGCACGCGGAATCACCGTCAACTCTGTCGCGCCAGGGTTTATTGAGACGGACATGACCGCGTCGCTGACTGATGGGACGCGAGAGGCGATGAGCGCCCGCATACCGCAGGGAAGATTCGGAACCCCGGAAGACGTTGCTGGAGCTGTTGCGTTTTTGTGTTCTGACGCTGCCGGATATATCACGGGGCAAACTCTGGGCGTAAACGGCGGAATGTACATGTAGTTTGTGCGCGAGGGGAGAAAAGCTATGGAAAACAGACGTGTAGTAATAACGGGCGTTGGCGCCGTGACGCCGCTGGGCAATGACGCGGAGACTTTTTGGCGGAATATCCGCGCAGGAGTGTGCGGAATCGCGCCTATACGC
>JAITGW010000210.1 GCA_031280325.1 Oscillospiraceae bacterium | reverse complement strand
CGCGCCCGACGTGTGCGTGAAGCTGCCGTCCGGCTGCTGGTAGCTCAAAATGTTGTCCACGATCGTCTTGCCGTTCTTCACAAAGCGCGAATCATCGACAGGAATTCCCAATTCGCACAGCGCGGCCAGCACCTGCACCGCGCTCTCGCTCGTCGCGTCGCCGCCGCCGTAGGAGTAGCCGCCGTCCGCGCCCTGCGTTTTTGACAAACACGCGAGCGCGCGGTCTGTCGCCGCCCGAACCTCCGGCTTGTCCTGATATTTCGCCAGCGCTTGCAGCGCCATTCCGGTCAGGTCGGCGTTCGCGCTCTGCTTCTTCGTCTCGGCGGTGGCGCCGCCCGTCAGGTTCCAGCCGCCGTCGTCGAGCTGCCGCCGCAGGATCTCCGCGACGTACTTTTCGCGCTGGGAATTCGGATAATTCAGGCTGTCCAGGGCGATCAACGCCCAGATCGGGCCGTTGATGCCCTGCCAGACCGTCTTGTCAAAGTCCTCCAGCGGCGCGGTCAGGTCGTACCCCGCGACGCTCCTCGGATCGTACCCCGCCGCCGTCAGCCCGAGGATCACGCGTGAATACTCCGTGTATTTTTTATCGTGCAGCACGCCTTTGCAGTCCTTGACATACTGCTCTACGGTCGCGTAATACGTCTGATAATAGCTGTCCGGGACGCTGCAGCCCGAGCGCGCGAGGCCGATCACCGCCCACTCGCCGCCGACGGAGCCGACCTCCGGCTTTGTCACGGTTTTCAGCATGTACGCCGCCGCGTCCGTGACCGCACGGTCGAGCGCACTGCTTCCGCTCCCCGCCGCAAACACGGAAATGCACACCCCCGTAAAAATCGCCAAAACCAGAATTGCAGACACAAGCCTTTTCATTTTTCCACCCTCCGCGCTTTCGCGCAAGTAAATTTTAACGACCATAACAATCATTTCTGATCGTCATGGCCGTTTTTCCACTGACATATATACGTCAAAGCTCACGCCTGCCGTAATTTTCCCGCAGCAGACTTTCTGACTTGCGCGCCTCCAAGAGCGTTGCCCTAACGTGCGGATTCCGCCTTCTCGGGATATTTCCCAATGACCGGCTTTCGCCATGAATCCACCCTTGCGCGCTTACAGCATCGGTTGTGTCCCGGTTGCCTCGAAAGCGCCGCCGCGCAATCGAAACTATGGGAGCATGTCCGGGATTTTCACCCGGTTTCCTTATTCAGCCCCGAAGCATTCGCGCATTATTGCACGGGCAGCTCCGGAAACCTCTGCGAAAAATATTTAATTCTATGTCCTCTGCGTTGAATTATAGCACTTCATTCGCCGCTTTGCAAGACGAAAATGTGAAAACTTTTCGCCGGTTTTGTATTTCCCGTGCGTAATTGTCCGCCGCGCAACAAGAAAATGCACCGCATAGAGCGCAGCGAATAAGGAGCATATCTAATCTCTCCCCATATAATGACACGTAAGCCCACTCAAAATTAAATCTATTTACAGAGAGGACATTTAATAATGGACACAGTATATACTCAATACGCGCAACCGGAGGACGCGCGGCCGCTGGCCGATCCGATACCCGGATATACGGAACCGGCATGGAACGCCACCATAGCTTCAGTAAGCAGCATAAGCGCCCTCACAAACGCGATCACAGCCGCCGGCACAACGCCGAGAATCATTGAGCTAACCTCTAATATCACCATGAGCGGAGCCCAAATCACAATTCCGAAAACCTCTGTCATATTCATAAGAGGCTCCGGCGGAACGCAACGCACAATAGACGCTCAAAACCTCTCGCGCATTTTCTATAACCGCGGTACGCTCTTTCTGCAAAACGTCAGGCTGATAAACGGCGACGCGACTAAATCGGGCTCCTCTATCTCAGATCAGAACGGCGGCGGCGTATACTCATATTCGCAAAATACCGACCCAAGCAATCCTCTGCTTGTCATCCGCGCGGACACTGAAATATCAAGCTGCCACGCAACCTATGGCGGCGGCGTGGCGCAGCAAGACGGCCGCGGAATGGAGAGCACAGTCCGCACTTATGTGGAGGGCGGTCTGTTCACAAAGAACACGGCGGCATACCGCGGCGGCGCTTTCTATATGTATCAGGACTATCTTTCAATCGCAAACGCCACGATCACTGAAAACGACAGCGGAAACGGAGGCGCCATCAACGCGGACAGCCTGAGAACTCTTGAGATCAAGAATTCCACCATATCAAACAATACCGCCAGAAGCGACGGCGCCGCGCTATACGCCTTCAACTCAGGTCTCATCACAATCTCTGATTCTTCCCTTACAGGCAACAAGGCGTCACGCTTTGGCGGCGCTATCTCAAGCCACGCCGAAATTGTCATCACTAATACTCTTATAGATAATAACGAAAGCGCGGACAACGGCGGCGCGATATACATGCGCAACTATCCCCTCACCGTCACAGGCACAAGCGTCGTATCGAACAACACCTCCGGCGTCAACGGCGGCGCGATATACGCCCAGAACGAGGGCAGCGTTTACACCGTGACAGTCAGCGTGTCCGGCGCCGCCCGCATTACGACAAACCGTGCCGTCGACGGCGGAGGGATCTATATCAAATCAACCCGGGGAGCTACATGGGGCCCGTATATCAGCACACTGAACGTCTCCGGCAACGCTGTCATCGACAATAACACAGCCACCGGCGGCGGCGGCGGAATTTACACGGAGCTTGATTCCGTGCTGAATGTCAGCGGCAGCGCGCAGCTTTTGAACAACACCGCGGCGGGCGACGGCGGTGCGATATACTTTGACCATGCCAATCTTGAAAAGCTCGGCGTATCCGCCGGCGTCACGTTCGCAAATAACGCCGCAAGCCGCTCTGCCGATCGCAGCAGCTCCGACGACGCAACTTATTACGCCCACATTTTTGCCACTCAATGGACATCACCGTTCACTCAGGGGTATAATAACTATGACATCGCATATGATCCTCCCCCGTCGCCGGACTATACTGCAACGAAAACAGCTGACAAAGCCACCGCTATC
>JAITGW010000087.1 GCA_031280325.1 Oscillospiraceae bacterium | reverse complement strand
CTTTTCTTGACTTTTACCGCGAACGGGTATATTCTTATAAACAGGAAAAATGTACTATCCAAGGAGGGAATTGCCATGAACTATCTTGGCGAGAATATTAAAAAGCTCGGCTTCGGACTCATGCGTCTTCCGACGCTGGAGGGAGGCGCGATCGACGTCGGACAATTTTCGGAAATGGCGGATATTTTTATCGAAAACGGTTTCACCTATTTCGACACTGCATACGGCTATTCCGCCGGTGAGTCGGAGAAAGCCGTAAAGCCCGCTCTCGTTGACCGCTATCCGCGCGAGCGCTTCGTCTTTGCCACAAAGCTGCCCGCGTGGCACGGCGCGAAAAACGCGGAGGAGGCGCGCGGGATGTTCTTCACGTCGCTTGACCGCACGGGCGCCGGGTATTTTGACTTCTATCTCCTGCATAACATCGGTCCGACACGGCGCGAAAAGTTTGACGAGTTCAAAATCTGGGACTTTGTCCAGGAGCAAAAGCAAAACGGACTTATCCGTCACGTCGGCTTCTCGTTCCACGACTCGGCTGACGTACTTGACGACGTTCTGACGCAGCATCCGGAAACGGAGTTTGTCCAGCTTCAGATAAACTACGCCGATTGGGAATCCGGCGGCGTCCAGGCGCGCCGATGTCACGAAATCGCATGGCACAAGCACGGTAAGCCTATTGTAATTATGGAACCCGTCAAAGGCGGAATGCTCGCAAATCCCGCTGACAGCGTCAAAAAAGTGTTTGACGACTATGGCTCCGGCGCCTCATATCCGTCGTGGGCGATTCGCTTTGCGGCAAGCCTGCCGGGCGTTATTACCGTTCTCTCCGGCATGTCAACCCTCGCGCAGATGCGGGATAATGTGTCATATATGAAGGATTTTGCGCCGCTTTCCGAGGGGGAGCGTGATGTCGTCCAAAAAGCGCGCGAGGCTCTCGCCGCGATACCGTCCGTGCCCTGTACCGCGTGTTCATACTGCACTCCCGGCTGTCCGAAAAACATCGTAATCCCGCAGATTTTTGACGCGATGAACCGAGAGCTCGTGTTCGGAAACGCCGGCGCGGCTAAATTCGGATATATGTGGGAAACTAATTTCGGCGGCAAGGCGTCCGACTGTATCGAATGCGGCAAATGCGAAATGGTCTGTCCGCAGAAAATTGAGATTATCAAGACGCTGAAAACAGCACGCGCAAAATATGAGGAGGAATAGAACAATGCACGATCATCCCGGACATTCACACGACCACGCTCAGGCGCACACGCGCGAGGAAGCGGAGAAGCTTTTGCAATTCACGCTGAAGCACAACGCCTCGCACGAGGACGAGCTTCATGAGCTTGGGCATCTGCTGGAATCTCTTGGGCTTAATGCCGCCGCACAGGAGGTTTGGTACAGCATTGACGACGCAAAGTGCGCGTCGGAGCATATCGAGCGCGCCGTGGCGGCGATGAACAACTAAAATAAACGGAGAAAAACTATGTGTCTTTCAACAGCTTATAAAAACACGAAAGCGCCGGAGCATATCATGGCCCGCAACGTGACTCAGCTCACGCTTGAGGGCGGCTGCGTCGTCCTGCTTGACCTCATGGAAAACGAAATACGCGTTCCCGGCTCGCTCAAGCTTGTGGATCTCGTCGGCGGAATCGTCATCATCGAGTCGGATTCGGAGAGCTAGCTATGACCGGAAAAAAACAGCCCGTGCTCATCGCGGTCGCCGGCAAGGGCGGCACAGGTAAAACGACGATTTGCGGCATGATTGTGCGCTATCTCGCGGCAAACGGCAAACGGGTTCTCGCCGTTGACGCCGACCCGAACTCAAATCTCAACGAGGTTCTCGGCGTGGAGATTGCCACAACGCTCGGCAATATACGCGAAACGATGGTCGGGCGCGAAAAATCCGGGGAGCCTGTCCCCGCCGGAATGACAAAGCAAGAGTACGCGGAATTCATGATGGGCGACGCGCTGACGGAGGAGGACGACTATGACCTGCTCGTCATGGGGCGGACGCAGGGCGCCGGCTGCTATTGCTATGTCAACGGCGTGCTGAAAACGCAGATCGACCGCTATTCCGGCGCGTATGATTATATAGTGGTGGACAACGAAGCCGGGCTTGAGCATATCTCGCGCGGCACGCTCCCGCATATCGACTTGCTGTTGCTTGTATCCGACTGCTCGCGCCGCGGAATCCAGGCGGTCGGACGAGTGTCGCGCATGGTAATTGACCTGAACCTGCGCCCCGGCATGACGGGGCTTATTGTCAACCGCGCGCCGTCCGGAGTGCTTGACCCGGGGATCGCGCAGGAAATCGAAAGAGAGGAGCTTTCACTGATCGGCGTTCTGCCGCAGGATGAAAACGTGTATAAATACGACACCTCCGGAATGCCATCCGCCGACGTGCCGGAAAATTCCGCGGTGAAAACCGCTCTGCGCGGAATCCTCTCAAGTCTTGAGCTGTAGTCCGCGCCTGACGCCATTTTGTCATCGCTTTACCGCATTGTAATCCCTTTGCCCGCAATGTATTTTTCCGCTTGCCCAAAACCGGGGTCCGCTGACAGAGCCATGCGCACTGCGCGGAAACACGGCCGCATCATTCGGAAAAATCAAGCGGAAATCAATATAAAAATAGGAGGTACTGTAAAATGACGTTGTTCGACCTCATCTATGCCGGCTCAAACGCGGTGGCAAAGCTCACTGTGGACTCGGCTACGATGGCAATCGAAAAGCACGGTGCGGACGCGAGACTCGCGTTCCCCGACACGGCATATTTTTTGCCGACGATCTACGCCGCGACCGGCGTAAAGGTAAAAACGCTCGCCGACCTTCTCCCATGCGTTCCTGTGCTGCAAAGCCTTATCACAAATAAGCCGGAGCTTTCCGACGCGCTTAACGCCGGTCTTGCCACCGCCGTCGGCGCGGAGGTGCTTGAGGCGCTCAAATTCGCGGAAGGCGCAACACCCTATGAAAACGAGGTCGGAATCGGCTTCGTACCCGACCCTGTCATCCGCTCTCTCGGCGTGCCGCTTGTCACGGGTGACATTCCCGGCGTCGCAGTCGTGATCGGTCAGGCTGAAAAGCCTGAAAACGTCGCGCTCGTCGTCCGCGAATATCAGACGAAGGGTCTTCTCACGTTCCTTGTCGGCGGAGTAATCGACCAGTGCGCGGCGCAGGGCGTGAAGATGGGGCTTGATTATCGCGTCGTCCCGCTCGGACACGACGTTACCGCCGTGACGCACGTCGTCACCGTGGCTATCCGCGCGGCGCTCATCTTCGGCGCGGTTACGCCCGGCGATCTCGGCGCGCTGCTCGCCTACACAAAGGAGCGCGTTCCCGCATTTGTCAACGCCTTTGGCGCGCTTAGCGAGGTTGTCGTATCCGCCGGGGCGGGCGCGATCGCGCTCGGCTTCCCGGTTATCGCGGACTCCGCGCTCGGCGATCTTGAGGTGCCAGGCGCGCTGGAATCCGTGACCGATCCGATCGAAATGGTCGCGCGCAGCCTGTCACTGCGCGGAATTAAGGTCAAGGCAAAAACCATTGATATTTGCATGGGCTTCGCCTCCGCATTCGAGGGGGAAATCATCAAAAAGGCGGACGCCCGCGCGGAGTTTTACTCCGGTAAAAATCCGACGTGCGAGCTTGTCGTCATGCGCGGAGCGGCTGACGTGACCGATCATAAAATCAGCATAATCGGCGCGGATATTGACGGCGGCGCGGACTTTACCGAGCTTCCGCTCGCGACGCTTGTCGAGGTCACAGGCGCGAAAATGCAGACGGATTTCGAGCCTGTTATTGAGCGTAAAATCCACCACTGGTTTAACTATATCGAGGGCGTCATGCACACTGGTCAGCGCAACCTGTTCCGCATACGCATATCAAAGGACGCGTATGAAAAAGGACTGCGCCTTCATGATCTCGGCGAGGTCATCTATCATGAGATTATGGACGAGTTCGACTCTGTTGTTGACAAATGTCAGGTGACGCTGATTACCGACGCCGGCAAGGTAGAGGCGCTGCTGAATTCCGAAGCAATGCCCCGTTATCGCGCCCGGGACGACCGTCTTGCCTCCATGACTGACGAGAGCGTAGACACGTTCTACACCTGCATCCTCTGTCAGTCCTTCGCGCCAAGCCACGCCTGCGTCGTCACGCCTGAACGGCTGGGACTGTGCGGCGCCGTCTCCTGGCTCGACGCGAAAGCGACAAAGGAGCTTACGCCAACTGGTCCGAACCAGCCGATACCGAAAACCGGACTTATTGATGAGCGCACCGGCGTGTACGAGGCGGTCAACGAATCTGTTGCCGAAGCCACGCACGGCGCGGTGGACAGCGTATCGCTCTACTCCCTGCTGGAGAGTCCGATGACCTCCTGCGGCTGTTTTGAGTGTATCTGCGGCATTATGCCGGAGGCAAAAGGCGTTATAATAGTAAATCGCGAATACGCCGGAACCACGCCGTCCGGCATGACGTTCGGCGAGCTTGCGAGTATGACCGGCGGCGGCGTGCAAACCCCGGGCTTTATGGGTCACGGGCGGCACTTTATCGCGTCGAAGAAATTCATCTCCGCCGAGGGCGGTCTCAAGCGTATCGTTTGGATGCCCAAGGAGCTGAAGGACGATGTTGCGGAGCGTCTTAACAAATCCGCAAAGGAACTGTACGGCATTGACGGCTTTACTGACATGATCTGCGACGAAACGATCGCGACCGAAACGGACGCGGTGCTGGAGTTTCTCACGGCAAAGAGTCATCCCGCCCTTTCCATGGACGATATAATGTAGCAAAAGCACCCGCGCAAAATGACCTTTTCACGGTCGTTTTGTGACTAATGTAATTTGGAGGTAAAGTCATAAAATGCCCGGAAGAGGAACGTATGATATCACCTTTATTGTCGAGGGCGGCGAGAACGCAACCATCTCCGCCGCCCACGGCGAAAACATCCTTGACCTTGCAAAAAAGGCGAATGTCGCGATTGACGCGCCCTGCTCCGGCAACGGCTCGTGCGGCAAATGCCGCATCCGCCTTTCCGAAGGCGAGGTTTTCTCCGCAATCACGCGCCACATCAACGACTATGAATACTTCGGCGGCTGGCGGCTCGCGTGCAACTCCAAGGTGTCCGGTCCCGCGAAGATCATCGTGCCGGACATTGCCTCTGCGTTCAAATCCCGCCTGCGGGTGACGGATATGTCCTCGCCGCTGGAAATGCGCATTTTCAACGAAATTCAGGACAACATGAAAAGCGCCGGACTCAAAAAAAACAGCGGTTTTTTCTCAATTCAGCTTGAGCTTTCGCCGCCAACGCTGTCGGACACAATGCCCGATAACGAGCGTCTGAGCCGAGCCGTGTTCTCTGCAACGGGCGCGCTGAACGTCTCTATCCGCTATTCCCTGCTCAACAAACTGCCGGATATGCTGCGGGAGAACGGCTGGCGCGTTCGCTGTATGCTTATGGACAACGGCAGGGGCAAAATCCGCATTCTTGACCTTACGACATATGATGACCCGTCTCCAATGTGCGGTCTTGCGATCGACATCGGCACAACAACGATCTCTGCGCTGCTTGTTGATCTTGAAACGGGACGGATAATCAACAAAGGCTCAACCGGGAACGGTCAAATCCGCTTCGGCGCGGACGTTATCAACCGCATTGTGGAGCAGCAGAAGCCCGGCGGAGTCGAAAAGCTCCGCTTCTCCGTCGTGCGCGAGTCGCTGCTTCCCGTGATCCATCGTCTGTGTGACGATTCCGGCATGTCGCCGCAGCGT
>JAITGW010000017.1 GCA_031280325.1 Oscillospiraceae bacterium | reverse complement strand
CGCCAAGGATGTTAGTGAGATAAATCGACAGCAGCGTTCCTCCGCCGACGCCCCAGGCGGAGAGGATTCCGGTGGCGCAGCCGACAATCGCGGCAAGCGCGAGCTTAATTGCGCTCATGAAAACAGCGCCCGCAATCCCGCAATTATAAGCAGCAGCGCGAACGCGCGCTTTAATATTTTGGGCGGCACTTTTTTGAACATCCGTCCGCCGAGAAAGCCGCCGGCTGCCCCGCCGAAAAGATACGGCGCCGCGGCTTTGAGATCAACGGCGCCGCGCAGCGCGTATATTACGGCTGAGACGACGGAGAGCGGTAATATGACCGCAACGCTGCTTGCATACGTATGCCGATCCTCTATCTTTGCCCAGCGGGAGAAGAGCGGGACGACGAACATCCCGCCGCCCGCGCCGAAAAGGCCGTTTGCCGCGCCCGCAAATGCTCCGCTGACAGCGCAGCGAATAGTATTTCCGGGAAATTTCCGCGAAGTTTTTACTTCCATAAGCTAAAATACCCTTTATCATTGAGGTGTTTTATCATGATAAGCCCGATAGGAAACAGCGCCATTCCGAGAATTCCGCAGATACAAAAGCCGCAGTACACCGCGATAAGCGCGGCGATTGGCGCAAGTCCGAGTGAGCTTCCGATGATTTTCGGTTCGAGAATGCTGCGCACGAGCAGGATAACGGCGAACGCGATGAGCAGTGTTGCGCCGCGCGCAAAATCTCCGCCGAACAGTTCTATTATGCCCCACGGAACGAGAATTGTTCCCACGCCTAATACTGGAAGAATGTCAATCAGCGCGGCAAGCGCCGCGAGCAGCACTGCAAAATCGATCCGCAGAGAGAGGAACACAACGGTCAGTTCAATGAACGCGACGCCGGAAAGAATAAGCTGAGCGCGAAACCAGCGCCCGAAGGAGAGATATATATCTTTTTTCAGATCATGTATGAGGCGGTGACTTTTTTTAGGAATTTGGCGCAGGATAAACGCAGAGATTTCCGCGTATCCGGAGCTGATGAAAAATGTGCCGAGCGCGCTTGTGAACAAGAACAGCATGAATTTCGGAGCGCCGCCGGCAGCCTGCGACAGAAGCCGCATTATTCCGCGCGAGAGCGAGGTGAGCAGATCCGCGCTCGACTTTGACAAACCGTCGAGCGAATCGGTAAGAAAGCTCTGCACTTCCGCCGGGGCGGAGAGGATGTAGCCGCGCAGACGCTCCGACAGCGACGAGAACCACGAGGAAAGCTTGGCTAGCAGCTCCGGAATGTCCTTTGAAAGCGCCGCAAGCTCCACGACGGCGCGCCCGACGGACAGGCTTATTATCGTCAGCGCGGCAAGGAAGAACAGGAGAGTGAAGATCAGCGACGCGGCGCCGCGCGGACAGCGCCAGCGCTTTGTCAGAAACGCGACGCACGGCTCGATGAGACGCGAGATAAAAAACGACACGATAAAAGGCAGAAACCACCGCAGAGCATAGCGGAACAGCAGATATGCGCCCAGCGCGCCAAGGGTAAAATGTACAATGCGCAGCGCGATGCGCGTTTGTTTTGTGTGATACACCTTACGCCCTCCACATACAAAAATAAAAACTACAGGACATAAACGGCGGCCGGGCGAAAAAACGCAAAATAGGTGTTGCCACGGCGAAAAATCTATGGTAAAATACCACACCAAATAGGCTGAAAGCCCAGACACGCTTGCGTATTTATATCTATAAAATGTATACGAGGCGTGTCCTTTGGATATGCCACAGGCGCAAAAGCGCCGCAAGCGCCGCAAGCGCCGCCGTGGTGGTGATACTTATATTTTGAACAAACCCAAAGGGATTTGCCCGGCGGGTTGATTAATACACACTACTTTTTATAGATGAACCGGGGGAGATTTTTATTATGTTTGGGGTTGCCATACTTGGATTCGGCGTCGTCGGCTCAGGAGTCGCCGAGGTGCTCTATAAAAACGCGGACCGCATAAACTCCGGCGCGTCAAGAGAGGTTCGCCTCAAATATATTCTCGATGTGCAGGACTTTCCGGACACTCCGTATGCGCGGCTTTTCACCAAGAGCTTTGACGCTATTGAGTCTGACCCGGATGTTCGCGTCGTGGTGGAGACGATCGGCGGAGCGGGAGCCGCGCATGAGTTTACGCGGCGGGCGCTCCTCTCCGGCAAGAGCGTAGTTACCTCGAATAAGGAGCTTGTCGCAAAGCATGGGTACGAGCTCTTGCAGGTCGCCAAGGAAAAAGGCGTAAACTATTTGTTTGAGGCCAGCGTAGGCGGCGGAGTTCCGATCCTGCGTCCGATTACGCAGTGCCTTGCGGCGAACAAAATCAACGAAATCTACGGCATACTCAACGGAACGACAAACTATATTCTCACGGCGATGAAAAAGGACGGCGTATCGTTTGACGATGCGCTCCGCGCCGCGCAGGAAAACGGATACGCCGAGCGGAACCCAAGCTCTGATATTGACGGAGTTGACGCGTGCCGTAAGATTTGCATTTTGGCAGACCTCTGCTTTGGACGGCACATGAACCCCGATTGGGTCAAAACAGTCGGAATCCGCGCCGTCGCGCCGGAGGATATTTCCCTGGCGGAGGAGCTTGGATATAAAATCAAG
>JAITGW010000004.1 GCA_031280325.1 Oscillospiraceae bacterium | reverse complement strand
AGCACACCCTCAAGCTCGTCAAACACCGAAAGCGCCGCGCCCGCCGCGGATTTCGACGGCGATTTGTCAGCCGCAAGGGCAATGTTCGTGTCGCGCACAAGCTCGAACAGCACCGATATGCCGTCCGCCGTATTAAAATCGTCGTCAAGCGCGGACACGAAGCGCACGCGGTAATCGGGGAGCGTCTTGACAAACGCGGTCTGCTCCTCGGTAACTGCCGCCGCGCCGCTTTTGGACAGAAATTCCATGTTGCCGCGGAACGTTTTAAGGCGCGAAAGCGCGCTGCGCGCCTGCTCCAATATCTCTCCGGAATAATTCAGCGGACTGCGATAATGGCTCATGAGCATGAACATGCGTATGTTCTCATAGCCGTATGCCGCCGCCGCTTCGCGCACGGTGAAAAAATTCCCTTCCGATTTGGACATTTTTTTGTTGTCAATACTGATGAAGCCGTTGTGCATCCAATAGCGCACAAATTCACGGCCGCTCGCCGCCTCGCTCTGCGCGATTTCGTTTTCGTGGTGCGGAAACGCGAGGTCAGCGCCCCCGCAGTGGATGTCGATCGTCTCGCCGAGATACTTCATGCTCATCGCCGAACACTCAATGTGCCAGCCGGGGCGTCCGTTACCCCAGGGCGACTTCCAATAAGGCTCGCCCGGCTTCGCGGCTTTCCAAAGCGCAAAGTCAATCGGGTTTTCCTTCACCTCGCTCACGTCAATGCGCGCGCCGGCAAGCAATTGGTCGCACGGCTGACGCGACAGACGCCCGTATTCCGGAAACGCCTCCGTGCGGAAATACACGTCTCCGCCGGAGACGTATGCTTGTCCGTTTGCGACAAGCCTCTCGATTATCGCGATGATCTCCGGAATATTTTCCGTCGCGCGCGGATGTACCGACGCGTCGCGCACACCAAGCCCCCGCGCGTCGGTTTTATACTCCGCAATGTATTTCTCCGCAAGCCGCTCCGGCGAGACACCGTCCTGCGCCGCGCGGTTTATTATTTTGTCGTCCACGTCCGTGAAGTTCTGGGCGAACACGACTGTGTACCCGCGATATTCCATGTACCGGCGCAATGCGTCAAAGATTATAATCGGACGGGCGTTGCCGACGTGGATGTAGTTATACACCGTCGGTCCGCAGGCGTACATCGTAACCCGATTCGGATCATGAGGGATAAAATCCTCTTTTTTCTGTGACATGGAATTAAAGATTTTCACGGCCTAGCGCCTCCATTTTTTTCTCTAAAAGTTCAAGCTGCTCCCGCAGGGCTGAAAGCTCAATGCTCACCGGATCCTCGACGCTGACCTGATCAAGGCTGTCGGCGAAGTCCGGTCTCTCTCCGGATATCCGCACGATGCGCGCCGGAACGCCGACCGCGGTGGAGTCCGGCGGAACGTCCCGCAGCACCACGGCGCCGGCGGCTATGCGTGAGTTGTCGCCGATATTGATCGGCCCCAAAACCTTGGCCCCCGCGCCGATAAGCACGTTGCTGCCGATTGTCGGGTGCCGCTTGCCCACGTCCTTGCCCGTTCCGCCAAGCGTCGCGCCCTGATAAATCAGAACGTCGTCGCCAAGCTGAGCGGTTTCGCCGATTACGACACCCATTCCGTGGTCAATGACAAGCCTGCGTCCGATTGTCGCGCCGGGATGAATCTCAATTCCGGTCCAAAGCCGCGACCACTGTGATACAAAGCGCGCGAGAAACTGTGCGTTGCGCTTATACAGCCAGTGCGCAAAGTCGTGGCACATACTCGCGTAAACCCCGGGGTAGAGGAGGAGTATGTAAGCGCTGCTCCGCGCCGCCGGATCGCGCTGCTTGTAGGCGTCCAATATTTCTCCAAGGGTTCTGAAGGTCATGACAGACCGCCTTTCGATTGCCAAAATTGCCCGGGCTTGCCGTGATGTCTCTCTTTAACACAGTATATTACCATACCCCGCCGCATGTTTCAAGTGCGATATTTGCGGAAAGCGCAAAATCGGTCGCCCGCCGAAATATGTGTTGCGTCACCATGAAAGCTGTGGTATAATATCACAATTAACGGCGCGAAATTACGTGCGCCCGAAAGGAAAAATTTGTGGAACAAAATCTTACAAACCTTCGCCTGGCTGTTCTCATCGATGCGGAGAATGTCCCGCGAAGCTGCATAAAAAGCGTTATGGAAGAGGTCGCGATTTACGGCACTCCGACCATAAAACGCATTTACGGGGACTGGACGAATCCCTCTGTTTCCGGCTGGAAATTCTCCTTGCTTGAAAACGCGATCACGCCGATACAGCAATACAGCTATACCGCCGGCAAAAACTCATCGGACTCCGCGATGATTATCGACGCGATGGATATACTCTACAGCGGAAACACGGACGGATTTGTCATCGTCTCGTCTGACAGCGACTTTACGCGCCTTGCGATCCGCCTGAGAGAGGCGGGACAGCGCGTCATCGGCGGGGGGGAGAAAAAAACGCCGAACGCGTTTATACGCGCCTGTGACAAGTTTACGTATATTGAGGTCATCCGCGCAAATTTCGAGGATTCGCATCCGGAACACGCCTCCGCCGCCGCCCGCCCCGCCCCGCGGGAGAGCTATTCTCAAAGCGGGAACGGAACAATCGTCGTCGCGCCGCGCGTGCGGCACGTACCGGAGGATATAGAGCAGCTCATAGCGGATTCCGTCGCGGATCTCGCCGACGATACGGACGGCGTGTTTATGGGCGAGCTTGGTAATCTGCTCCGCCGAAAAAAGCCGGATTTTGACTGCCGCAACTATGGCTTTAACAGCCTGTCGTCGCTGATTAAATCTATCGAGCGGTTCGATATTGACTTCCGACAGACGTCTGACCCGAACATAAAACACCCGTATGTCAAGGACAAGGAAGCGTAATGCCCTTTCGTAAACGCCGCAGATGCGGGTGCGGCTGCCTTTCGCTCGCTGTTCTTGTCGCGCTTATATTCGCGCTTTACGACAGCAACACTCGCATAATTACGCAGGAATACGAGCTTTCATTCGCGAATCTTCCGCCGGGCTTTGACAGGTACCGCATTGCCGTGGTGTCAGACGTCCACGCTAAAGCTTTCGGGAAAAACAACGCAAGGCTCGTTGCCGCCGTGAAAGGCGCAAACCCGGATATAATCGCCGTTACGGGTGATTTGATTGACGGGAAGAATCAGCTGGACATTGTACTGCCGCTGATTGACAGGCTCGTTGAAATCGCGCCGGTATATTTCGTCACCGGCAATCACGAATGGGACAGCGGGGAAGTCAAGCCGCTTTTCACCGCGCTTTCCGAGAGGCAGGTTCACGTAATGCGCAACGCCCTGGCGATACTGGAGCGCGGCGGAGATACGATTACCCTTGTCGGGCTTGAGGATCCGAACGGTCCGCGGGATATGCGAACGCCGGAGGAGATGTTTGCCCAGGTTTCGGCGGGACAATTCACCGTTGCGCTTGTCCACCGCAATTCGTTTCTGCACAGAATCGCGGCGCTTGGCGGCGATTTGATTCTGTCCGGTCACGCCCACGGCGGTATTGTTCGCCTTCCGTTTACTGACGGACTTATTGATCACGCAGGTTTTTTCCCGACGCACACAAGCGGCGTTTACACGGAGGGA
>JAITGW010000213.1 GCA_031280325.1 Oscillospiraceae bacterium | reverse complement strand
CTCACCGATGCGAACGATGTAAAAAATATGGAAAAAATGCTGGAGATTATGGAAGAGAACGACGACATCCAAAACGTTTGGCACAACTACGAGGAATAGGGTGCGCCGAGCCGTCAGGCACATGTCGTGGGTCTGCCTTGGCGGCGCATGTCGGACGCAAACAATAAATCCGCCGGAACTCGGCGGATTTCGCATTTTATTCAATGTATTTAAGTTTTTGAAGCGGCTCAGCCATTCAAACAATCGCCTGCAATGTCGTGGAAGTGTATGGGAGTGACACATTCAGACCGGCTGCCCGCAGGTTCTTCATTTAAGGTTATTACAGCTGGAGGGCGTTTGGCTGTCAATGAGAAGAGAGAAAATTTTGGAAAACATGCCGTTGCCGCTGAGCGGCGCTTGCTATTCCTCTGGGGCGTCAATTTTTTGCTTGACGAGACGCCCCTGACGCACAACATCCGCGATTTTTTCTGTTTCGCCGGTCAGTATCGCGATCTTATATTCCGTCAAATGAGTGATTAGCATATCGATCTCTCCTATAAGACAGTCGCCGTTGAGCAAAAACAGCTCTTTCCATAGATTTTCATCCACGGGAGCGACCCGGGACACGTCCCGATAGCTTCCGGCGGAATAGCCTTTGTGAAAGGCGCTGACGGGCGACTTGACATATGACCCCGCGAGTACGGGAGGCAGCTGCGAGGTGAAAGCGATCATCTTGTCGTGCGTCAGCGCGTCCGTTACATTGACGCTGCCCGCGCCGAGGGAGAGCGCAAAGCTGCGCACAAGCTCCAGCGCCTCCGGGTCGGTGCTGCCGTCCGGAGTGAGGATATAGCTGCAGCCCCTGAACAGCTCTGGAACGGAGCTGATATATCCGCTGCGCTCACGTCCCGCCATTGGATGTCCCGGGACATAGCGCAGACTGTATTTTGCGCAAATCTGCGAAAGGCTGTCGAGCATATGGCGCTTTACGCCGCAGACGTCTGTGACGACCGTTCCCGGCGCAATGAGCGCTCCGTTCTCCTCCAGCCATCGAACGCACAGGGAGGGGGATAGCGCGAGAACGACAAGCTCCGCGCCGTCAAGAAGCGATGTAAGCCCGGAGCTTCCTGCAAAGTCGGCTGTGCCGTCAGACAGAGCGGCGCATACGGTAGCGTGATCTGCGTCAATGGCGGAAATAGTCCATTCCGCGCCGGGGCGCAGCGCTTTGGCGATCGAGCCGCCGATAAGACCTAGACCGACGATGGTGAGCTTTTTCATGCGCGTCTCCTTACGATTATAATCAAAGCGGAGCTTATCCGGAAGCCGATGCTGATAAACTTTAGTATACTCCATTGACAACGCCGAGGAATACTGATAAAATGACCAAAAATATTCTTTGGGGGCATATTATGGCAAGACAAGTTGACCAAAAGCTGTTTGACAGCATAGAACAGCTCACGCTAAGCGGCAATAATCTCAAATGGCGGGAAGAAATGAAAGCCGCGCCGTGGCGGATTTTTGCCGAGCGCGAACGCTGGACGGTGGAATCCTGGCTTGAAACACGCGGAGAGGATATTCAGCTTCGCCGCGCGAAGCTTGTGGCGAAAGTTCTCGACAATATTTCAATCAGCATCCACCCGTTCGACGAAATCGCCGGACGGCCGACGCCATGGGTAATTGGCTGCGCCACGGCAATCGACGTCTGCGGGGACTATATGCCTGCGATCTGGAATGATGACGGAGAGATCGAGGCGACAATGGACGCGTCGGTGCATATGAACCGCGAGGATATAGAGCTTTTACGGCGCAGTGCGGAGCTTTTCCGTGACAGTGCCGCGCCGGGCATGGTGTACAAGGCGTGGGAGCAGGTCACGGGCAGCTGGGCGGCGGACGCGGAGGCTGCGAAATTGAAGGATCCGACGCTTGACGCGTCGATTTACGGACAGTCAACGTCTGTTTTGAGCTGGCGCAAGCTGCTCACGCGAGGAATTGAAGGCTATATCGAAGACTATCGGGCGAAAATTGACGAATTCAACGCATGCGGCGGCACGGATATACATAAGCTGTACTTCTGGCGGTCGGCGATTATCGTTCTTGAAGCGATTATACGCCACGCAGGGCGCTATGCGGCGCTGGCGGAGCGCATGGCGGCGGAGGCCGTCGGTGAATATAAGGAGCGGCTGGAGTCGGCCGCGGCAGCGTTGCGTCACGTGCCGCGCTTTCCCGCGCGCACATTTCACGAGGCGCTGCAAGCCATGGTGATCTGCAATTTGTCAAAAATGCTTGAAAATCCAATGCAAAACAACTCTCACTGGGGGCGCGCGGATCAGTATCTGTACGATTATTTCATGGCGGATCTGAATCGCGGCGTGCCGCTTTCCGAAATGGCGTCACAGCTGGCGGATGTCGTCGGGCGCTGGGGGACGCAAACCTTTGTATCTGGCGCGTCGCAGAAGGAGTCTCACCAGATAAACTTCGGGATCAACAACGTAATGATCGGCGGAAAGGACGAAAACAATCAGGACACGTCAAACGAGCTGAGCTATCTGTTCCTGCACGTTGTGGGACTGCTCGGTCTTTCCTCGCCGACTGTGTGTCTGCGCTGGAACAACGACGTGCCGGACTGGCTCATGCGCAAGGCGATCCGCACGAATATGGCGACGCGCGGCGGAATACCCCTCTTTGAGAACGATGAAATACTCGTTGAGAGCTTTGTGCGTGACGGAATTCCGCGGGAGGAGGCGGTGCAATGGCACAGTCTTGGCTGCGTATACCCCGCGCTTCCGAATCGCGCCGAGCATTACGGCGCAGAGGGAATCGCGGCGTTCAACCTTGCGGGGCTCTTGCATTTGACTTTGCACAACGGACGCGACATAAACGGCCGCCTCACGGGATTGGAGACGGGTGACCCGCGCGCGTTCAAGACCTTTGAGGAGCTGTTAGAGGCGTTTCTAAAGCAGCATAAATACGTTTCTCACCGCATTTTCCGGCTCGGCGCGATTGCGCGTCAGGTACAGCAGGATTATCTGCGGCTCCCGGCGCTGAGCGTCCTGGGCTTGGAGGCAAGCTTAGAGCTTGGGCAGGATGTTCTTGTGCCTCACCCGGATTATTCGGCATATGGCGTCTCTGACCGCGCGGTAATCGACGCCGCCGACTCGCTCACGGCGATACGCAAGCTGGTGTTCGAGGATAAAGCGCTGTCAATGGACGCGCTGCTCTCCGCGCTTGACGCAAACTTCGCGGGAGACGAGGGTGAGCGCGTGCGTCGGATGTGTATAGACGCTCCGAAATACGGCAATGACGACGAATATGCCGACAGCATGGTAAAGCGTGTGAGCGACGCTTCGGCGGAAATAATCCACAGCTATGACAACGCGCCGTTCCGGCAGTTTATCATCTCGCGGGAGGGGCTTGCCTGGCATTATTACGGCGGATTGGGCGTCGGCGCGCTGCCGGATGGACGATATGCGCGCGAGCCGCTTGATGACGGCGCCGTGTCTCCGATGCGGGGCGCCGACACCAGAGGGCCGACGGCTGTGATCAATTCCGCGCTGCGCGCCGGATTTTCAGAGGTGTCCTATTCGTCGGTGCTGAATCAGAAATTTTCCGCGTCTATCCTGTCGAGTCCGGAAAATGCGGATAAGCTGATTGCATATACAAACACATATATGCAATGCGGAGGTTCGCATATACAGTACAACATCGTGGACTCAGAAGAGCTTAAAACGGCCAGGGCGGCGCCGGAAGAGCATTCGGATTTAGTAGTGCGAATCGGAGGATTTTCAGCATATTTCGTGCAGTTATCGCCGGCGATACAGGAGGATGTAATATTCAGGAGCGAGCAGAATTTATAGATGCATACAAAAAAATATGAATATATCACGGAGGCATGTATATGAAATACCCGAATTTATTCGCGCCGCTTACGCTGGGCAAAGCGACCTTCCGCAACCGAATTTTCGCGTCGCCGCAGGGCTATTATAACGTCGGACAGGATAATTTGCCAAGCCTTGACGAGGTTGCGTACTATGAACGCAAGGCGCAGGGCGGGTTTGCGTCCGTCTGCGTCGGGGACTGTATTGTAGAGGATTCAACGGGCACGCACTATCCGTTTCTCATCCGCATGGAGGAGCGATGTACGATGCCGGGGCTTGCCGCGATTGCCGGG
>JAITGW010000155.1 GCA_031280325.1 Oscillospiraceae bacterium | reverse complement strand
ACTCATCGCGCTGTCCACAAATGATGCGCTCTCCGCCTCCGCACCCTCAATCGCGGCGCTGATGTCACGAAAAAATATCTATTTCGTCCCGTTTTATCAGGACGACGCGCAAGGCAAGCCGTCGTCGCTCGTTGCGGATTTCAACAAGCTCACGTCGGCGATTCGCGCCTCTGTCGCAGGACAGCAGCTGCAGCCGATTATTTGCGGATAGCGGCACAGACTCGTTTATCATTATTGCACTGCGCACCATGATGGTTAATAACGATTTTCGGAGAGGGAGCGCGTCTTGCCTCGCCCCTTCTCCAAAGCGCATCTCCGCCCGCCGGAGACGCCGGCGGCAGCCGCAAACCCGTCCGCCCTCCCCGCTTGCCGCGGACACGGTGATGCTGCTCTCGGGCTTGCGTCGCGGAAGCGACAAGGCTCCGCGGCGTGGGATCACACTCCGCAATTGCGGCAAAAATTTTACAGCTGCCATAATTCAACAAAATTAAATTTATCTTTTTATTTGGAATAAACTTGCAATCTTCTCCAATATAAGCTATAATAATAACACAAACTAACGTGACGACTAATCCTTGCCGCAGCCTGATCAGCAATAGTTCACGGAGTGTTTTTCTGCCGTGCAGGGCGGATTTTCGCGGGAATAATTGTTTCATTTCAACGAAATTAAATGATAGGCGTGAAGCGCAAAAGAATAGAATAACAAATTTCTGGAGTGATATGAATGCGGCAGCCGTTTGTTTACAGCAAAACAGCGTATATACCGGACAGGCAGCTCCAGCGTCCGCGCATTACGAAGCTGCTTGACGCCGCGATGGCGCATCCTTTGATTGCCGTGACGGCGGGCGCGGGTTTTGGAAAAAGCTCTGCGGTGTATTCTTTTTTGCAGAAGCAGCGCCGCGTTGTGTTCTGGCTTCAGGCATCCATGTATGATAATCTGACCGTTCGCTTCTGGGAGGGACTCGCACAGGCTGTCGCCGCCCGCAATCCGGAATACGCCGCGCACATTTTAGACAGCGGCTTTCCAAACAGTGAGCGCAAGCTGGAGCGTTTCCGCGCCCTGACGCAGAAATATTTGCTTCCGGGCGTGAAATACGTGCTTGTCATCGACGATTTTCACCTGATTCACGAGGAGGAGCTGCTGCGGTTTGTATATATGCTCTCCGTCAATCCGATTCTGAACTTTTCACTGATACTGATCTCTCGTGAGGAACTTAAGCTCAGCACTGCGGGACTTATGCTAAACGGAACGATTGCGTGCATTACGGAAAGGGATCTGTGCTTTGACGAGGATGAGACGAGGCGATACTTTCAAAACATGGGGTTTGAGCTGAGCGAGGCGGAGGTAAAACAGGTTTTGCGGAATACCGGCGGCTGGGCATTTATGATCAGCCTTTTGGGTTATTCTCTGCGCAACGGCACGCCGCATATAAAATACGCGCTGAGAGCGGTGCAGCAGAATGTATATAAGCTCATTGACGCCGAATTTTTCACAGATATGCCGCGGGAGCTTCAAAACGCGCTTATAAAATGCTCTCTGCTGGAATGGGTGCCGATCGAACTTTTGGGCGTTTTGATTCCCGAAAGCCGCCGCTTCAAAAAAATCATGCAAAACAGCGCGTTTGTAAGATACGACGCCTATTCAAGCTCGCTTAGAATACATCCCCTTTTCCTGGAATTTCTTCGCGAAAAGCAGGACTGTTTAACCGATGAGGACAAGCAAAGCACATACGCCGCGGCGGCGGACTGGTGCCATGACCATCAAAATTATGTGGACGCATTCATATATTTCGAGAAAGCCGGAGACTATTCGGGCATTGCGCGCACGGCCGAGGGCATCTCTCTCTCGGGCGGAAGCGAATTTGCCAACTCGCGCGCGACGGCAAAGCTGCTTTTTGAGATATTGGAGCGCGCCGGGGATAACGCGTTCAGCAAAACTCCGGAGCTGATTGTTCTCAAGATGCGCGTCCTCCAAGCGCTCGGTCGTTTTGAGGACGGGAAAGCATACGCCCGCGCTGTAATTGATGAGCTGGAGCGCGGCGAATGTGACGCCGAGAAATATTGGCTTCTCTCCGAATGTTATTATTATCTTGGCTTTTATTATATTTTCACCGCCATATTAACAAGCGAGCATCATCTCGGCACAATATTCCGCAAGGCATATGAAAATTACGAGCGCAGCGGGCGGATTACGCGCGGATACCGCGTGCGCTGCGGCGTCGGCGCGTATATCAACTGTGTCGGCGCGGCCGCTCTGCCCGGCGAGTTTGACTGGGGAAACGATCAATTTGCGGAATATGTCAGATACGCTATAGATGGCAAGCAGGGGCTTATGGACGGCGTGCTTGAGCTTGCCAGGGCGGAAATCGCCTATTACAGGGCGGACATTAAAAACGCGGAGCGGTTTGCGGCGGAGTCGTACAGGCTTGCGCGCCGGTCCGAGCAGTTTCAGGTTATGACCCGCGCGCTGCTGTTCCTCTTGCGGATTGCGCTGCACAAAGGAAACCCCGAGAAGCTCAAGGAATACATAAAACAACTGGAAGAGCCGCTGGATCACCCCGAATTTTACCAGGGGCGGATACTTCATGAGATTACGCTGGGCTGGTTTTTCGCGCACCTCGGCAAAACGGACATGATGGCGGGCTGGCTGAAAAACAACTTTGAATCCCGGGACCTCATATCATTTTTTTACGGGCTGGAGGCAATCGTCAAAGCGAAATATCAGCTTGCGCAGGGTGAGGAGCATTTGGCGATCGAGACGATT
>JAITGW010000128.1 GCA_031280325.1 Oscillospiraceae bacterium | reverse complement strand
GGCGCCAAACGCACGAGCATATAGTTCCAGCGCTTCGCGCCTTTCATCGTTGCTTTCGCCAAAACAAAAACATATCCAAACATGCGGTTTTTGCGCCATCCTCTGTTCCTCCCTATCTTTTTGTCCGGTTTTGTTTTATTTATATAGTATATATATCCGAAATGTCAATATGGCATTTTACACAAATTTTGTCCTTTCGGATATTTCCTCAAGCCATAATATACGCTCCGCGCCGTCACCGCGCCGAATCAGCCCGCATATAATGCGTTGCGGCGGGAAAACCTCCGCAATACTATGAAATGGAGAAACTCAATGGGAGGACTTATTTACCTCATAGGAAGCCCCTTGTTCTGGGGATTATTTATACTGGCGGCAATTATCGGCGCGATTCTCTCAAAAATTTTCGGCAGACGGCCGATACTCAAGCCGACGAGACCTCCGGTCGCGCCGGGCCCGCCGATAGCGCCTATCGCCCCGCCATCGCCTCCGGTTTATCCGGGTCCGATGCCGGAGTATCCGCCCGCGTCAAAAAAAAACGATAGTTTAGACCTGTCCGGACCGTCGTCCGATGAAGACGAGATACGGCAGCTCCTCTCCGACTTCGGCTATGGCTTTGACCCATCGCAGAATGTCTTTTTTTCCCTAGTCAACGCCTGGCAAAGAAGGTACGGATACTGCTTGCTTTACGATGAGGGCACTGCCCCTTCCGGCATGATTATAGACAGCGAACCCATATACTTTAACTACAGGGGCGAGCAGTTTATGATTGAGCTTTGGAAGGGGCAGTACGGCATGACAACCGGATGCGAGGTCGGGTTTTACCGCGACTCCGGCAAGGCGCTTCTCGGCGCTCCGTGGTTTCAAAGCGTCGAGGACAATGAAATGCTTGACATCGCGGCGACGCTCTACCGCGACGGCGCTCCGCTGTTTACGCGGCGTGAATATCAGTGGTGGCTCACGGGCTTTGTCCTCGGCATGTTCAGTCAACCGCATCAGCTGGCGCTTCTTGTGACAATCGTTTTCCCCGACTGCGAGATGGCGTGCGCGTTCCTCAAGTCTGCGTACATGATCGGATACACCGAGCAGGAGGCGTACATCCGGGGCACGGCAGTGACCATCTGGTTCACGACGCCGAAAACCGCCCAGCCCTCAACGAGAACAAAGCTTTTGGAGGATTTCACCCAGGCGAAAAACAAGCTTCTGTGCGATACGTTCACAAGCATGGTCGGCGGCGACACAAACATGTACTCCATACTGGCGCGCGCAAAGGAGCAATATCCGGACGTCTATGACTCCGCGATGAGCATCGGCCGCTCGCTCGAGCCGCTCTCGCGCTTCACAAGCGAGCTTCCGGGGCTGTCATAATCCGACAAAGCCGGGCGGATAATTTATCTGCCCGCTACATAAAATCCGCGCTGAAAGGAGGCGTCACAATGGATCACATTGACCGCGCCTATAAACACGCGCTGAGACTTCCGTTCGACAATATGTCCCGAATCGTTTTCATGAGCGACTGTCACCGGGGTTATGGAGGCTGGGCGGACAGCTTTGCCGTAAACGCTCCGACTTTCCTGTCCGCGCTTCGCCACTATGACGGGGAGAATTATACATATATCGAGCTTGGCGACGGCGACGAGCTTTGGGAAAACCGCCGCTTTATGCCGATCGCTTCCGTACACCACGGCGTGTTCACGCTCTTGCGCGGAATGCTGCTGAAAAACCGCTTCTATATGCTTTACGGAAATCACGACATTGAGAAAAAGCGGCGGCCGGACATGATGCACTCCTACTATGACGCAACGCAAACATGCCGCTGCCCCCTTTTCCCCGGAATGCAGGCTTATGAGAGCATGATCCTCTCACACAGACAAAGCGGGCAGGAGCTGTTTCTGATTCACGGTCATCAGGCGGATTACTTCAATGATAATTTTTGGCTTTTGTCACGATTTCTCGTCCGTCACCTCTGGAAGCCGCTTCAGGCAGTCGGAATCAAGGCGCCCGCCTCCGCTATGATAGACGTTCAGTCAAAAATCAAGGTCGAAAAACGCCTAATGGCGTGGTCAGAAAAAAATAATACAATTCTTATCGCCGGGCACACACACAGACCGCAATTCCCCGCGCCGGGTCAAACGCGCTATTTCAACGACGGCTCGTGTGTGCGCCCGCGTCAGATCACGGCGATTGAGCTGTCAATGGGCGCACTCTCTCTCGTGGCGTGGAGGTACAAAACGCGCGCCGATGGAACTCTCTATGTCGGTCGGGAATTTCTTGCCGGTCCGTACGCGCTCGATTTATACAGCCTCGGCGGCAAAGAGCGCGTTGACTCCGTACCCGGCATTGTGGTAAACTGTAGATGCCCGGATTAATTGCCGCAAAGCGGCTTGCCACCTCTTCCCGGACATAAGGAGTACGAATGAAGCTGCATTTTGACTGCGCCATGGGGGCGGCCGGCGATATGATCACTGCCGCGCTCTATGAGCTTTTGCCCGACAAAGCTGCGTTTTTGACCAAATTCCGCACGGCGCTCGCCGCCTGCCCCGCGCTTGACGGAGCCGAAATCCTCCCGGAGGCGAGCGTCAAGTGCGCAATCGCCGGCACACACATGCGCGTGACCGTGCGCGGCGAGGAGGAAATAAGCGATGACGTTTCCGGCCACGCGCACACGCGCGCTCACGCGTATACTCACATACATTCTCACGCACGAGTGCACGAGCGCGGCGGCAAAAATTATTCATATACGGACATCTTGGCGCTCATCAGCGGACTTGCGCTATCTGACAAGGCGAAATCCGACGCGAAAGGCGTGTTCGCGCTTATAGCGCGCGCAGAGGCAAAGGTTCACGGGCTTGCGCCGGACGCGCTGTCAAATGTGCATTTTCATGAACTCGGCTCGCTCGACGCGCTCATTGACGTGACCGCCGTATGCGCGCTTATGGACGAGCTGTCCGTAACTGAGGTCACATCATCGCCGGTCCACGTCGGCGCCGGCGCCGTCAGAACAGCGCACGGCGTGCTTCCCGTGCCGACTCCCGCGACGGCGGAGCTGCTGCTCGGCGTTCCGAGCTATGGCGGCAGCATTCGCGGCGAGCTTTGCACCCCCACGGGCGCTGCGCTGCTGCGGTATTTCGTCTCGCGTTTCGGCGAAATGTCCGTCACGCCGCTGAAAATCGGCTATGGCATGGGTTCAAAGGATTTTGATCGCTGCAACTGCGTCCGCGCGTTCCTGTGCGATGACGGCGCCTCTGAAACCGACACGATCTGCCGGCTGGAATGCAATCTTGACGACATGACG
>JAITGW010000078.1 GCA_031280325.1 Oscillospiraceae bacterium | reverse complement strand
CAAACTATAACGATAGCGTAAGCGGCGTTGGATTCGTTACGATTTATGTTGATGAATGGCTTGAGGTTCTCAATTCCAAGCTCAATCCGTTTGATTCGCCTATTACAGAGCGGCAGCTGAGTGTTTTGACGCACAACTCAAAGGGAAAGCTATACGTAACTGACGGAAACGCGCAGTCCTCGTGGGGCAAAGGCGGAACATCGGCAAGCCCTGTTGCGAATACGCCGAAGCCGGAGGCGACGCCAAAGCCGACCGCCGCGCCGAGACCAAGCGCTGCGCCGGATGTGGGCGGCACGCCTGCGCCGACGGATGCGCCGATAGAGACGGGAATCCCGACGGATACGCCGAATGTTCCGGCGGAGAGCTATCCCGGACCGCAGGTTACGGACGTTACGGCGCCGCCGGAAACAGCTTCGCCGCCGACTGAGGATCTGACTACAACAGAGCGAGGAGAATGAAATGACGCCGCAAGAGATAATGGAGTGCGCGGTGCGCGCGCTTGACAATAAAAAAGCATTGGATATAAAGGTGCTCAAGACGCTGGACCTAACAATTCTGGCGGACTATTTCATAATCTGCACAGCAAATAATACTACGCAAATAAAGACGCTGTCAGACGAGCTTGAAAAAGTCCTCAAGGAAAAGGGGGAGCCGCCGCTCCGCACAGAGGGGTACCGCTCCGGAGGCTGGGTGCTGACCGATTTTGGCAGCGTTATCGTACACATCTTCATGAAAGAGCTGCGCGAGTTTTATAATCTTGAGCGACTATGGGGCGACGCCGAGGAGATAGATATTTCTGAAATTGCCGCTGAGTAACCATAGCTGAAAGGATTGATTCAAATGAGCGCTGAAATTAACAATGAGGCGAAAAACGAATTCAAATACGATTTCAAGGCAGTCGAGGCAAAGTGGCGGCGGATTTGGGAGGAGAAAAAGCCCTATGCCGCAAAAACCGCCTCTGACAAGACAAAGTTTTACGGGCTGATTGAGTTTCCATACCCCTCCGGCGCGGGGCTTCACGTCGGTCACGCGCGTCCGTACACAGCGATGGACGTTATCGCGCGCAAGCGACGGATGCAGGGAGAGAACGTTCTGTTCCCGATCGGCTTTGACGCCTTCGGACTGCCGACGGAAAATTACGCCATCGCAAATAAAATCCACCCGGCAGCCGTGACAGAGCAAAACATCGCGGGCTTTACGGCGCAGCTTAAAATGCTGGGCTACAGCTTTGATTGGGACCGCGTCGTGGACACGACGGATCCGGCTTATTACAAATGGACGCAGTGGATTTTTCTGAAGCTCTTTGACCGCGGCTTGGCGTACAAAGCCTCCATGCCGGTGAACTGGTGCGTCTCCTGCAAGTGCGTGCTGGCGAACGAGGAGGTTGTGAGCGGCGTGTGCGAGCGCTGCGGAAGCGAGGTCGTCCGCCGCGAAAAGAGCCAGTGGATGCTTAAAATCACGCAGTATGCCCAGCGGCTGCTTGACGATCTTGACGGACTTGACTATATCGAACGCGTAAAGACGCAGCAGCGCAACTGGATCGGGCGCAGCACCGGCGCGGAGCTTGATTTCGAGACTACCGCGGGAGACAAGCTGCGCGTATACACCACGCGTCCCGATACGCTCTTCGGTGCGACATATATGGTCATCTCGCCGGAGCATTCCGCGCTGAAAGCATGGGAGAGCGCACTCGTTAATCTCGATGAAATTCGCGAGTATCAGCAGGCGGCCGCGAAAAAATCTGACTTTGAGCGCACTGAGGTGTCCAAGGACAAAACAGGCGTTGAGCTTACCGGCGTGCGCGCCATAAATCCCGTGACGGGCGGGGAGATTCCGATTTTCATCTCGGACTATGTTCTCGCGACGTACGGTACGGGCGCGATTATGGCGGTGCCGGGGCACGATGAGCGCGACTGGGAGTTTGCAAAGAAGTTCGGACTGCCGATTGTCGAGGTTGTCTCCGGAGGCGACGTTGAGTCCGCCGCATATGGAGGCGGTGATACGGGGATTATGGTGAATTCCGGGTTCCTGAACGGCTTATCAGTGGCGGACGCAAAGCTGAAGATTACGCAGTGGCTTGTTGACAAGGGACTCGGAGAGCGCAAGGTCAATTTCAAGCTGCGCGACTGGGTATTCTCCCGCCAGAGATATTGGGGGGAGCCGATCCCGATCGTTCACTGCGGAAAATGCGGATACGTCGCGCTGCCGGAGAGCGAGCTGCCTTTGCTCCTGCCGGAGGTTGAAAACTATGAAACAACGGACACGGGCGAGTCGCCGCTTGCCGCAATGGCGGACTGGCTGAGCGTCAGGTGCCCGCACTGCGGCGGAGCGGCAAAGCGCGAGACCGATACGATGCCGCAGTGGGCGGGATCTAGCTGGTATTTTTTGAGGTATGCCGATCCGAAAAACGCGGATGCGCTTGCCTCAAGGGAGGCGCTTGATTATTGGACGCCGGTGGACTGGTATAACGGCGGCATGGAGCATACGACACTGCACTTGCTGTACTCGCGCTTCTGGCACAAGTTTTTGTACGATATCGGAGTCGTGCCGACGAGCGAGCCGTATATGAAACGAACGAGCCACGGCATGATTCTCGGAGAGGATGGGCAGAAAATGTCCAAATCGCGCGGGAATGTCATTAACCCGAACGACGTCGTTGATGAGTACGGCGCGGACACGCTGCGCCTGTACATCATGTTTCTGGGCGATTTTGAAAAGGCCGCGCCATGGTCGCAAAAGGCTGTGCGCGGATGCAAACGCTTTCTTGACAGGGTGTGGACCCTTGCGGAGGGGGAGCTTTCCGATTCTGACGATTATGCCCATGAAAAGGCTGTGCACAGGACGGTCAAGAAGGTGACAGAGGATATTGAGGCGATGAAATTCAATACCGCGATCGCCTCGCTTATGACGCTCCAGAGCGAGCTGTCGGACGGCGCGGCGTCGCGCGGGGATGTACGCGCGCTGCTCTTGCTCCTTTCGCCGTTTGCGCCGCACATGGCGGAGGAGCTTTGGGAAAAGCTTGGATTCGGAGAGCTTGTCTGTCTTGCGGCTTGGCCGGAATATGACAATGCAAAGACAATTGACGATACGGCGGAGATTGCCGTTCAAGTCGGCGGAAAGCTCAAAACGACGGTCGTTGTTCCTCTCGGCGCAGATGAGGAGACGGTAAAGGCGGCGGCGCTGGCGGACGATAAGATTGCGAGAATCACGGAAGGCAGAGAGCTTGTGCGGGTTATCACGGTCAGAAACAAGCTGATAAATCTCATCGTAAAATAGCATTTCGTAAAATTCGTCTTTTCTTTTTCGGCGCAAGATGATATAATGGAAAAAAGCCATATCGGCGGCGCGCCGCCGTGTTGAGCGAGGGTCAGGGCTTTGCCCGCCGGAGCGGATAATAACCGCTGAAAGGTAATATGAAAATGCCAGAAACACGTGAATATGTATCAAGCGCGGCAGAGCATGGCAGCGTAAGCATCTCGGAGGATGTTTTGGCGGTGCTCGCGGCATCCGCCGCGGCGGAGACGGAGGGAGTGCATTCGCTCTATCCTTCCTATGGGCGGGACATTGCGGAGCTGCTGAATAAAAAAGCGTTGAACCGCAGCATCAAAATCGCAATAAACGGCAATGATCTCACCGTCGGGGTGTACTTTTTGGTAG
>JAITGW010000065.1 GCA_031280325.1 Oscillospiraceae bacterium | reverse complement strand
GTAGAGGGCGGGGTGTCCGTCGGCAAGGTCGGCGAGGCGGTTCAGCGCAATATCCGCTCGGCGATCGAGGGGTCGTGCAACATTACTCCGTGTGCGGTTAATGTCCATGTCTGCGGCGTCTGCCTGAAGAAAAAAGCTTAGGCAAAAGAGGCAATATTATGGAAATGTCGCGGACTGCCGCGCGTGAGCTTGCCCTGCGGCTGACGTTTGCCCTTATGGAAAACCCTGTGCCGTCAGGCGAATTTTTAGAGGAAATTCTCTCGCCGGACTATTATATGTCCCTGGGCGGAGAGGATAAGCTTTATGAAGCGTATCCCGGCGACGACGCGCGGAGCTATCTTGCGCGCGCCGTCGCCGGCGTGAGCGAGCATGGGGCTGAGCTTGACGGATACATATCGAAATATGCCGTCGGCTGGGATTTTCACCGGATTTCCCGCACGGCGGCGGCAATTCTGCGCCTTGCCATGTTCGAAACGCTGTACATGTCCGGCGAGGTGCCGGTTCGCGCCGCGATAAACGAGGCGGTGGAGCTTGCCAAAAAGTATGAACATCCGGAGACTGTGCCGTTTGTGAACGGGCTTTTAGCGAGCTTTGTCAGGGGAGAGCTGCCCGGTGAGTAATATTTCGGGACAGCTTGACTTTTTCGGTCAGGCCGAGACGGAAAAAATATACAGCGTCGCGGAGGTCAACGGGCTTATCCGCGGTTTGCTGAAGTCAGAGCCGGTTTTGGGCGGTCTTCAGGTTCGGGGGGAGCTGTCTAATTATAAAATATACCCATCGGGACACCACTATTTCACGCTTAAGGACGCCGAGAGCGCACTGCGCTGCGTGATGTTCAAGGGCGCTGCGATGAAGCTGCGCTTCAAACCGGAAAACGGTATGAGAATGCTTGCTTTCGGGCGCGTGGACGTGTTTCCGAGGGACGGGGCATATCAGCTCTATGTGGATACCCTCACGCCGGACGGCGTGGGGGATTTGTTCATTGAGTTCGAGCGCCTGAAGGCAAAGCTGCTTGCCGAGGGTCTTTTTTCGGACGAGCACAAGAAGCCGGTTCCGAAAATCCCGGGCACGATAGCGGTCATAACGTCGTCCGCAGGAGCGGCGGTTCGCGATATGATCAGGATTCTCGGCGCGCGCTGGCCGCTTGCGAGGATTGTGCTGCTGCCTGTGCGCGTGCAGGGAGATGAGGCTCCGCCGGAGCTTGTCGGCGCGATACGGTACGCAAACCGTCACCGCGTTGCCGACGTGATTATCACAGGGCGCGGCGGAGGCAGCGCGGAGGATTTGTGGGCATTTAATGACGAGCGTGTCGCGAGAGCTATATTCGAGTCGGAAATTCCCGTGATCAGCGCTGTCGGACACGAGCCGGACGTTACGATTGCGGACTTTGTCGCGGATCTGCGCGCGGCGACGCCGTCGAACGCGGCGGAGCTTGCCGTGCCGGACATAAATGAGGTTTATGCCGCCATCGCCTCTTACGCAAACCGGCTTGAGCGGACAATGAGTCAGCGCCTCGCGGCATATCGCCAGCGGATTGACGCATTGAGCGGAAGGAGAATAATGCAATCGCCGCGCGCCGCGATTGACGATCGGCGCCTTGCGCTCGACAGAATTACAGAGCGCATGGGCGCGGCAGCTCTCCGTCAAATATCCGTGCGGAGGGAAGGGTTTTCCGCGGCGGCGGCGGCGCTTGACGCGCTAAGTCCGCTTAAAGTACTCGGGCGGGGATACGCGATCGCGCGAACTGAGGGCGGAAGCGTGATACGCACGGCGAAGGACGCGCCGCGCGGTGAGAAAATAACGGTGCGTCTGCAAAAGGACGAGCTTAAGTGTATTGTAGAGGAATAGAGGGATGAGCGTAAAGAAAGCGGCGGCGAGCCTTGCCGTATTACTTGCGGCAGCCGTATTGCTGAGCGCCTGCAACGGCGGCGCGGCGACCGGGAACGAACCGGGAGGAGAAGCGCCGGCCGCGCCGGGGCTGATTTCGCCGTCCGGCCCAAGTGCGATGGCGACGGACAACCCGACGGAAACGCCGTCCGTCCGGCAGATTGAGCTGTCTGATTTTATCGGCGCGCTGAGCGAGCGCGATATTGCGGCGGCGCAAGAGATCGCGGAGCGTCTTTACAGGGATAATCCGGGGCTTGGAACAGTTATTTCCGTGACGTTCGCCGCGGACACGGACGAGGGCGGAGCATGGCTTTGGTATGCTCACGGCGAGGGTTTGAGCGACGACGACCAAAATCCAAAGCTGTTCGCGCCGGGAAATCTGGCGGTGTTTCGCATCGAAACAACGAAATACAGCGACGATCAGGCGGCGCTTGGGCGGCGGGATGCATATTCCGAGTGGGAAGTAATAAACTTTGGGCGGTAGTGAAAGGTTGAGGAAAGTTATATGGCGGCAAAAAAGACGAGCTTTGAGGAAAATATACGGCGGCTGGACGAAATTGTCCGCGCGCTTGAGCAGGGGAGCGCTCCGCTGGAGCAGTCGCTCGCGCTGTTCGAGGAGGGGGCGGGATTGATTAAGACCTGCTCCGCAATGCTCGATAAGGCGGAGCAGACGGTGACAAAGCTCTCCAAAGGCACGGACGGTGAGCCGGTTGAGGAGCCGTTTGCGGCGGAATGAGCGCATTTTGGGAGGAACTGGATCGTCTGCGGCTTATGGTAGAGGCTCGGCTGGAGCTTTATTTTGCGCAGAGTGAGTCAGACGGGCTGCGCCGCGCCATGCGCTACAGCGCGCTTGCCGGCGGGAAGCGTCTGCGCCCGATTCTCACGCTGAAATTCTGCGAGGCGGCCGGAGGCGATATGGAAGCCGCGCTTGACGCTGCGTGCGCGGCGGAGCTTATACATGCGTATTCACTTATTCATGACGATTTGCCCTGCATGGATGACGATGACATGCGGCGCGGGAAGCCGTCTAATCACGCGGCGTTTGGAGAGTGGAGAGCGCTTTTGGCGGGCGACGCCCTCCAGGCGGAGGCGTTTTTGCGCGCGGCGGAGTCCCGTTTGCCGCCGGAGCGTGTTGTGAAAATCAGCGGGGAGCTGGCGCGCGCCGCATACCGGATGTGCCTTGGGCAGAGCCTTGATATGGAGTCTGAGAGCGAGCCGATTGATGAGGCGCGTCTGTTGCTGACGCATGAGCAAAAGACCTGCGCGCTGATTGAAGCCGCCTGTTGTATGGGAGTATATGCGGCGGGAGGAACCGCGTTTCAAATTGACGCCGCGAAGGATTACGCACGGAGCTTTGGAATTGCGTTTCAGATCCGCGACGATGTGCTCGACGCGATTGGCGACGAGAAAACGCTCGGAAAGCCTGTCGGATCGGACGAACGCAACGGAAAAACGACGTTCTATACGCTTTACGGAGAAGAAGAGTGCCGCCGCGCGATTGACGAATATACGGCGAGAGCAGTGCTGGCGCTGGGAGGATTTTCTCCGGCGAAAACAGAGTTTCTCTGTGCGCTGGCTGAAAAAATGGCGGCGCGGGAAAAATAGAGTATAATACCCGTGAGGGTCGGGCAAAGCCCTCCCGCGCACTCAATGCCTATACCATTTCGCCGCTTTGCGGCTATGGTATAATATCCGCGGGAGCCGGGCAAGGCCCTTCCCTCCCGCTCAGTGAATATACCATGACGCCGCTTTGCGGCTATGGTATAATATCAGCCGTAATACAAAGGCGAATATTATCGGGGAAACGGCGCATATATGCCGTTTCCCCGATATTCATGCCTCATATATTCGAAAAAAATGTGAAAATTATAAAAAAAACGAATATTATCGTAAAAACACTTGAATAACACAAAATATTATGTTACAATGCATTCAAACGGCGGAGTATCCGCCGCGGCGGCGCAGTATCCTAGTCAGTCTCGCCGTCTCCTAGGAAGGGGCTAAAAATCCTTTGAAGGGCATACCTGTGAAGTCCCTTGTGCCTGCTTTGAACGCCCAGTTTGGGGTGGGTGCTGGGGGGAAATCCTACATCTGGTGAATATTCATCTGTAGGGTTTGCATATGTAGGGCGATTTCCAATGGCATGGAGAACCCGACCCTGCTTATGCGGAGACCTGTCTATGTGCGGGAGCGTTATCTTCGGTTCCGGAGGGCGTATCCTGTACGTGTCAGGGTTGAACCCGTGACGCGGTTTGCGTCCGCCGCGGCGTTTTGCGCCGGCGGCTGGCAACAAAGCTGTGCGCGGTGTAGCCTGCCTTGAGTGGCTGGTGCGGATAGGGGAACTACGGCTTTCGCCGGTCGGCCGGCCGGCTGGAGACGATCGCCCCTTGAAATACCGCCTGCAAAAGAGGCTAAAGAGACGGACGGATTGTTTCGGAAAACGACTAGGCTGTTGGATTTTACTTGCGCGCGGGGGGCTACGGTACGGACTGAGTGGCGATCGGGCGGCGGCGAATGCGCCGCGCAACACGCGTCTATATGGCGTACAGCGCCGGCGTGCGGCAACGCGCCGACCTTGGAACGAAGGGGAAACCGCCCTTGCGGCAACGGAGGGTTTCCATTGGAGAAAGTCTGCCCGACCTAAGCCGTAAGATTTACCCCGCGCGCAGCCGCCGAGCTTAATGTAACCCAATTGTTGCGACGAAGGCGTTTTTGACGGAGATGAATTTGTTTGGGCAGGCATTCTTGGATAGTTAAGCTTATACTCAGCGCCATTGCGGCATCGGTCATGTTCACTTTTTTGGCCTCCGCCGCGCTTGACGGCGCGGGATATATTTCGGCGATGCTGGCACTGTTGTTTTTTATACTGCTCGGCGTGGTTTTCGATATTGTCGGCGTCGCTGTGACTGCGGCGCGGGAAGCGCCGTTCCACGCGATGGCGGCGCACAAGCGGCGCGGCGCGCGCGAGGCGATTACCCTCATCCGCAGCGCGAACAAGGTCTCCAGCGTTTGCAACGACGTGGTCGGCGACATAGCAGGAATTATTTCAGGTTCGACCTCGGCTCTGCTCGTGGCGCGCATCCACGGAGATTTCAATATAGGAGAGCTGACAGCGTCGCTGTTGATTGCCGGCGCTGTGACGGCGCTCACGGTCGGCGGGAAAGCCGTCGGCAAAAGCCTTGCTATGACAAAATCGGGGGAGATAATATACGGCGTCGGCAGGGTAGTCAGTTTTTTCCGCGGGAGGATGAAATAGCTTGAACCTGCTTTCAAATATTCACACACCCGCCGACCTGCGCGGACTTTCCGGACGTGAGCTGTCTGAATTGTGCGCCGAAATACGGGAATTTCTCATAACAAACCTCTCGAAGACGGGCGGACACCTGGCGTCCAATCTTGGTGTTGTGGAGCTTACTGTGGCGCTGCACCTCGCGTTTGATTTTGACAGGGATAGACTGCTGTTCGACGTCGGACATCAGAGCTATATACATAAAATCCTCACAGGGCGCACGGACAAATTCGCAACCCTGCGCAAATTCGGAGGATTGTCCGGTTTTCCAAAGCCCGCGGAGTCTCACTATGACGCTTTCGTCGCGGGGCACGCGTCAAACTCTGTTTCGGCAGCTTTGGGACTAGCGCGGGCGCGGACGCTGCGGGGCGATACGCACTCTGTTGTCGCGCTGCTTGGCGACGGAGCGTTGACGGGCGGCCTTGCATATGAGGGATTGTCCGACGCCGGGGACACAGGCGAAGCGATGGTCGTAGTGCTGAATGACAACGGCATGTCTATCACTCGAAACGTCGGAGGTGTTGCAAAATATCTCTCTCGGCAGAGAATAAAGCCATCGTACTTGACCTTTAAGCAGAGGTATCGCCGCTTCACCGAAAAAATTCCCGGAGGGAAGCTGCTTTACAGGTTTACGCACAGGCTCAAGGCGGCGATAAAGCGCGCGGTGCTGCAATGCAGTATGTTTGAGGAGATGGGATTTGAATATATCGGACCGATCGACGGTCACGACATTAAGTCAATGACGCGCGCTCTTGAGCTTGCGCGGGCATTCAATTCCCCGGCGCTCGTACACGTCATCACTCAAAAGGGGCGCGGCTTCACTCCGGCGGAGCGCAGCCCGGAGACGTTCCACGGCGTTGGCTTATATGACCCGGAGACAGGTGAGACGGAAAGCGGAGGAGAATCCTTTTCTCGGACGTTTGGCGCGGTGATGTGCGAGCTTGGCGCGAGGAGCGGAGAGCTCTGCGCGGTGACAGCTGCGATGGCCTCCGGCACCGGTCTCGCGCCTTTCAAGACTCTGTTTCCGGAGCGGTTTTTCGACGTCGGCATTGCGGAGGGGCACGCGGTTACGATGTGCGCGGGACTTGCGGCGGGAGGTATGCTTCCCGTGTTTGCGGTTTATTCCACGTTTTTGCAGCGAGGCTTTGATATGCTCATACACGACGTTTCGCTTATGCGCGTCCATGCGATTTTCGCGCTTGACAGGGCGGGACTTGTCGCCGGGGACGGTGAGACTCATCAGGGAGTGTTTGACGTTTCGTATCTTTCAGGGATTCCGGGAATGACGGTGTTCGCTCCGACAAGCTATGCCGAGCTGTGCGATATGCTCTCGCTTGCGGTGAATGATTTTGACTCTCCGGTCGCCATACGATATCCAAAGGGGGAGCAGGGGAGCTATGTCCGCGGCGGCACTGATGCGTCTTTGCTGCTGCGCCGCGGAAGCGACGTTACGCTTGTGACATACGGCATTCTTGTGAACGACTGCGTTGAGGCGGCAGAAATGCTTGCGGAGCAAGGCATTTTTGCGGAAGTCATAAAGCTTGGGCGCGTGTGTCCGATTGATTTTACCCATATCGGCGCTTCCGCCGCGAAAACGGGACGGTGCGTCGTTGTTGAGGATTCGATTCTCTGCGGCGGAGTGGGAGAGCGGATTGCCGCGAGCCTCGCGCAGCTTGGCATCGCGGCGAAGTTCCGGCTTTTGAACGTCGGAAGCGAGACGCCGCCCTGCGGCGCTGTTCCGGAACTGAAGCGCATGTGCGGGCTGGACGCCGCGGGGATCGTATCAGCCGCGAGGGAGCTTATGAGATGATGGTTCGGCTTGACGCTTTGGCTGCGGCGCGCGGTCTTTTTCCGAGCCGCCAGCGTGCTAAGGGCGCGATTCTTGCCGGAAGAGTCTCCGTAAACGGGGTGATTTCCGATAAGCCGAGCGAGCTTGTCTGCGAAGACGCGATTCTTGCTGCGCCGCGGGCGGCGGAAGACTATGTCTCGCGAGGCGGCAAAAAGCTTGAGCGCGCGCTGGACGTGTTCGGGGTATCGCCGCGGGGGCTTGTATGCCTTGATCTCGGGGCGAGCAGAGGCGGCTTTACGCAATGTCTGTTGCTGCGCGGCGCAAAGCGTGTATACGCTGTTGATGTGGGTCACGGACAGCTTGCGCCGCAGCTTCTGAGTGACGAGCGCGTGGTGTCGCTTGAGGGAGTGAACGCGCGGGAGATCGAGCCCGAAATCCTTGCCGAAGCGCCGCAGCTTGCAGTTATCGACGTGTCGTTCATCTCGCTGGCGCTGATTTTTCCGGCGCTGCGAACGGTTATCGCGCCGGGTGCGCAAGTGATTGCTCTTATCAAGCCGCAGTTTGAGGCGGGGCGCGGAAATGTCGGCAAAAAGGGGATCGTCAAAGACCCGAAAACTCACAAGCGCGTATTGGAGGAGTTGCTTGTTTCCGCTCGCGCCGCGGGATTTGAGATCACGGCGGTTACGCACTCGCCTGTTCGCGGCGGCGATGGAAACATTGAGTTTCTCGCGTTGCTCGGTGACGCAGGCGCCGCGGAAATCGACTGCGCGGCGGTTGTAAAAACCGCGCATACGCACTTTAAGAGCGGAGGAAGCGCATGAATATCGTTCTCTGCACAAACCCTGACCGCGACATCGGCGGCGAAACCGCGTCACGCGTCGCGCAGACGCTCGGCGACGCGGGAATGGCGCCGCGGGTATTGACAAAATTTCCGGAGGACGCGGATCCGGCGATATATGGCGCGGATTTGATTATAGTTTTCGGCGGCGATGGGACAATGCTGCGCGCGGGGCGCGCAGCCGCGGGAACCGGTGTGCCGATTCTCGGCGTGAATATGGGCGGCAAGGGGTTTCTTGCGGAGCTGGAGCTTTCTGATATTGAGCGCATACCCGAAATCGCAGCGGGCGCGTTTGAGCGGGAGGAGCGCTTGCTGCTTGAAGTTGAGTTGTCGCGCGGGGGCAAGACTGTGTTCCGGGATTACGCAATAAACGACGCAGTGATAAGCGGCGTGGCAAAGGTGGTTGACCTGACGATTTTTGGAGACGGACGGCAGATATCCCGCTTTGCCGGCGATGGGATTGTCATCGCGACGCCCACAGGTTCGACGGCGTACTCCCTTGCGGCCGGCGGACCCGTAGTAGAGCCGGGAGCGAGAAACATTATTGTGACGCCCGTTTGCGCACATATTCTGGAGGCGAGATCGTATGTGCTGATGCCCGGCAGACGCGTGAGCGTCGAGGTGGGGGAGATGAAGCGCAACCCGGCGTATCTCTCGGTTGACGGGCGTGAGCCCGCGGATGTTTTCCCGGGAGATAAGCTTGCGGTTTGGGAGTCATCAAGGACGGTGTGTTTCGCGCAGGTCACGGGCAAAAATTTCTATAAACGCGTTGCGGAAAAGCTTTAGGCGTGATGTGAATTTTGCTTTGCAAATGAACATATAAAAGACTATTTCAGGAGGGGTTATCCATGAAGAAAAAAAGACAGTATATTATTTTACAAATCATTTAGGACCAGGATGTCGAGACGCAGTATGATCTCATAACTGCGCTGCGAGCCAAGGGCTTTGATTCCACACAGGCGACGATTTCGCGCGACATCAAGGAGCTTGCGCTTGTGAAGGAGCTTTCGCCGAGAGGGGTTTACAGATACTGCGCCGGTTCGACCTCGCAGGAGAGGGACTATTCATCGCGGCTTAAAACAATATTCCGCGAGTGCGTCACAAGCAGCGACGTCGCGCGCAATCTCGTCGTATTGCGGACGCTGCCCGGACTTGCGGGAGCGGCGTGCGCCGCGATTGACGGCATGGCGCTGCGCAGCTATCTCGGGAGCGTTGCCGGTGACGACACGGCGTTTCTTGCCATGTCGGATGATTTGGCGGCAATGCGCCTGAATGAAGAAATCGCGCAGATGATAAGATAGAATGCTCGAATCTCTAAGCATTTCCAACCTTGCGCTTATCTCGAGGGTTGAGCTGGGCTTTGGACAGGGGCTGAACGTCCTCACAGGCGAGACGGGCGCCGGAAAATCCATCGTTGTGGACGCGATTTCGGCGGTCATCGGCTCTCGCGTTGAAAAGACGCTCGTTCGCTCCGGCGCGGACGCGCTTTCGGTTACGGCGGAGTTTTCCGGATTGGGTGAGCTTGCGTGGTTTTCCGAGAATGATATTCCTCCGGACGATACGCTTATCGTAACGCGGAAGGTCACGGCGGAGGGTAAAAGCAGCTGCCGCGTTAACGGCGCGCCCGTTACGGTGACACAGCTGCGCGCTCTTGGGGAGTTTTTGATTGACGTTCACGGACAGAACGACGGTATGCGGCTGCTTGACGAGCGGGCGCACCTTGCCGTGCTGGACGCGTTCGGCGGGAACGCCGCGCTGCTCGCGCGGTATCGTGACCGGTTTGAGGAGCTTTGGACGACTGAAAAGCTTCTCGACAAGCTCAGGGGCGACGACGGCGCGCTCCGCGCCCGTGCGGAGCTTTTGCGGGATCAAATTGAGGATATAGAGGCGGGCGCGCTCCGAATCGGCGAGGAAGCCGAGCTTGAGGAGCGGCTTGCCATGCTTAAAAACGCGTCGCGGCTTCACGGCGCGCTTGACGGGGCGTATGAGGCGCTGTACGGAGGCGACGACTCTGACGGGGCGGCGGCGCTTTTGCGCGACGCGGAAACTTTTTTGGAGGATTTGAACGGGTTTTCAGCGTCATTTCGCGAGCTTTTCGAGCGGGCGCGCGATCTGCGCTATAACGCGGAGGACATTGCGGAGGAGGTTAGGGCGGCGAGGCAGAGTGTTGAGTTCTCGCTGGAGGAGCTTGACGGGCTTTCTGACCGTCTTGCGGAGATCTCGCGGCTCACGCGCAAGTACGGCGGCGACGAGCCTGCCGCGCTGGCATATTTAGAGCGCGCGCAAAAGGAGCTTTGCGAGATTGACGTTTCTGACGAAAGGCGAGTGGAGCTTGAGCGTGAACGCAATGAGAAATACGCCGCCGCGCGCATTTCGGCGCAAGAGCTTACCGCCGCGCGAATCAGTGCCGCCGAAAACCTGAAGCACCGCCTTGAGGAGGAGCTTGCGCAGCTTGCGATGCCGTCCGTGCGCTTTGCCGTGCGGTTTACGGAGAATTCCGGGTTGGGGCGCGACGGGGCGGAGGGCGCGTCTTTTCTCATGTCCGCAAACGCTGGCGAGGAGCCGGGGCGAGTGTCGAAAATCGCCTCGGGCGGAGAGCTGTCTCGCATTATGCTCGCGCTGAAAAATGTGCTGGGCGAATCTGACCCGGTTGACGTCATGGTATTTGACGAGGTTGACGCCGGAGTGTCAGGCATTGCGGCGCAGCGCGTCGGCGAGAAGCTGTCCGAGCTTGCCCGCCGGCGGCAAATTCTTGTCGTGACGCACTTGCCGCAG
>JAITGW010000049.1 GCA_031280325.1 Oscillospiraceae bacterium | reverse complement strand
CAGCGCTCATAAAGCCGATACGCGCGTTTGACTACGGCTCGTTCAAGGAGTATTTCAACGAGCTGCGCAGTGACGGAGAAGAATTTTCCGATCCGCTCCGTGAAACGGACAAAAACCTTTCAAGAATCATCATAGAGGAAAAGTACGCGGCATATATTTTGGACAAGGGCGCTGCGCTGGGGATAGCCGACCTTGAGGTGAGCGTAACCGCGCGCTGCAGCGCCGACGGATACTGGCTGCCGGACAGGGCGTATATAACGACGGGCGCTGACTCGGCAAAACGCGGCAAGCTGAGCTTTGAGATCGAATCCGGTCTTGGCCTGGCGCCGGAGGAGCTGATCTGGGGAGAACGAAATGAAAGATAAAATCAGCAATTTGCTTAAACGCGGCGGGGGAGTCGGCTTTGCGGTTATCATAATTGTCTTTGGCGTGCTTCTGCTGCTCTTGCCTACCGGCGAAAAAAAAGCCGCTCCGCCGGAGGCGATACCGATTACATCGGAGGAATTTAACCTGGAGGAGCTTGAAGCGCGGATCGCCAGGGCGCTGTCTCAGATACATGGAGCGGGGCGCGTGAGCGTGGTGCTCACCTTGAAAACCGATGGGTACACGGAGCTTGCGACCGATAAGAGCTATTCCGAGCGGCGCGAGAACGGGGAGCTCACTGAGCGCGGGCAGAGCGAGGAGAACGTCGTTGTCGGCGCCGGCTCATCAAACCAGACGCCGGTAATCACGAGGCGGGGATACCCGGAGTTTCAGGGCGCGCTCATAGTCGCCGACGGCGGCGAGGATGCGACTGTAAGGCTGGCAATTACGCAGGCGGTATCAGCGCTCACGGGACTCGGCAGCGACAAGGTGACTGTCGCGAAAATGCGTTCCGGCAATTAAAAAACAAAGAAATTTATAATTTTGGAGGATACATTTACATGAGACAGTTTAAGAGAAACGCGGTTATTATAACAGTGATACTGTTCGTCTGCGTGGCGGCTTACCTCAACTGGTCCTACGGCAAGACTCCCGCAGAGTCTGCCATCGGAGAGGAGAGTCCGAAGCCGACGTCCGACGTGCTGGCGCAGAATCCGAACGATACTCCGGATTTGAACGCAAATCCCGGCGGCGTGAACGCGCCGGACGACGAAACAGGACTATATTACGACAACCAGCCCACGGCAAGCGCCCAGACCGCCTATTTCGCGGAGGCGCGGCTTGCGCGCAGTCAGGCGCGGGATACGGCAATAGAAACGCTCGGCGCGATAAACGCGAATAACGGAGCGTCAAAGGAAACCGTTGAGGCTGCGCTCGCGAAAATATCCGCAATTGCCACGTTCTCGCAGAAGGAGGCGGAAATCGAGTCGCTCGTCCGCGCAAAGGGATTCTCTGAGTGCGTTGTGTTCATGTCGGAGGAGGGCGTCAAGGTTACGGTGCCCGCGCCTATGGCCGGACTCACAAGCGTCGAGGTCGCAAAAATTACGGATATTGTGACGAGTGAGACGGATTATAAGGCGGCGGCGCTGACGATAATCGAATACAAGGCGGCGGAATGATAAAAGCTAACAGGGCGGCAAAACCGCCCTGTTGTATGTATATTCATTGCTATTTGTTTTTATTTTCCGCTCCGAAGCGCGCCAGCGGCGTCATTTTCGCGGCCTCTCGCAAATGCTCCTGCTCTACATGAGTGTAGATTTGCGTTGTGTTCAAATGCTCATGACCGAGTAATTCCTGAAGCGTGCGCACATCCACGCCGGAATGGAGCATAAGTGTCGCGGCAGTATGCCGCAGTTTATGCGACGAATATTCATCTGGAGATATTCCGGCGGCAAGCAGATGCTTTTTCACAAGAGCGTGTACTGTTCCGCGTGAGATTCTGTTGCGCTCGCCGGTGTTTGTCGCTTCGGACAGAAACAGCGCGCGTATATCGCGCGGAGCGGGGGAGAGCGCACGGCGAATGATCAGATAGGCGTTTATTGCCTCGACGCAAGCTTCGCCCAGAAACACGACCCGCTCTTTGCCGCCCTTGCCGAGTACGCGCAGGGAATCCGGCATAATATCTCCGAGATTCAAGCCGCAGATTTCAGAAATGCGCAGCCCGCAGTTGAGGAAAATCGTAAGCATACAATAATCGCGCTCACGGTTGCGCCCGGAAACAGAGCCGAGAAGCCGCCGCGCCTCATCCAGACTCAGGTATCGAGGGAGGGTTTTCTGAGTTTTTGGCATGTCAAGCCCGATCATCGGGTCGTCATCAAGCTGGTGAGTTTTCACCGTCAGATATTTAAACAGCGACCGTATTGCAGAGAGCTTTCGCGCGCGGGCTTTTGCCTCGATCCCGTACTGCGTATCTCGGCTGTTCGGACGCTTGGGGCGCTCCCGCGAGAGAAACCGCAGAAACTCATAAATTTCGCTTGCCGTGACCTCGGCGAGAAACGGCACGTCAACATCGGCGATTGTGATTTCCTCAAACTCCAGCTCCGGCGGCACAGCGCCGCGCAGACGCTTGATAAAGCGCAGGAACACACGCAAATCGAGAAAATACTCGTCAACAGTCTTGTGCGAGTGTCCGCGTATCGTTTCGTGATAGGATAGAAATTCCCGGATAACCTCCGGCGCGTCGGTTTGGGTCATTGTTAAGCGGCTCCTTGATGTGATATATTAATTATAGCACAAAAAGCGAGGGAAGTCCATAGAATTTCAACATAATTAAACAAAATAAAGATTTTGTTTAATTATGTTGAGTTTTCCGCATGAATTTCGCTATTATTGCACAAGCTAACCTTGATTTTATATGTGGCGCGCGTAATATCATCCCGCGCGGCAAAACAAAATTTGTAAAGAATATATCTCTTACCCCGGGTAATCATATTTGCGAAAGGCAATCGTGTCTTTCAAGCCGTGAAAGGATTTAACTCCTTTCGACACATTAATTACAAATTAGGAGTGTTTAACACTATGGCTATGTCTACGAATCGCGACGCGCTCAACCGCTTCAAGATGGAAGCCGCCACCGAGGTCGGCGTCAACCTGAAGTCCGGCTACAACGGCGACATTACCGCGCGTCAGGCCGGAAGCATCGGCGGCCAGATGGTCAAAAAGATGATCCAGGCTTATGAGAACGGCCTCCAGTAAGGTTATTCGTTTTTAATGAAAGCGGCGCGGCAAAAAAGCCGCGCCGCTTTCCTCTCATTTTTTCGGCGTTTCCTGAGCCGGAGTTTTTCGCCGCGCCGCCTGATCCGCATGTATGAGCTGCCCCTCAATCGCCGCAAGCTGCTCCGGAAGCTCAAAACGCTCCGCAAGAGAGCTTGCCTGCAAGCCCTCATATGCGCTCTGGTCGCGGAACGACAGCTTGAGCAGTACAGGCGTTGCGATTGAAATCAGCAGTACCATAATGATTATCGGACCCATATACTGCGCTGGCATTATCCCGGAGGCAACGCCCTTGTTTGCGACGATAAGGGCGACCTCTCCGCGGCACGCCATGCCAAGTCCGACTTGAAGCGATTCGCGAAAGCTCATTCCGCAAAGTCTTGCGCCGGCGCCGCAGCCAATGAGCTTTGACACGACCGCGACGGCGATAAGCGACACAGTAAAGAGCAGCAGCGCGGAGTTCATTTCCGGAAGCTCGACTCGGAGTCCGATATTCGCGAAAAACACCGGCGTAAGCAGCAGATATGACAGCGGCTGGAACTTCGACTCCATATAAGAGGCGGAGGTTGTGTTGCCGACGATAAGCCCTGCGGCAAAAGCTCCGATTATGTCCGCCACGCCAAAGTAACGCTCCGCGACGTATGACAGCGAAAGACAGATTATAAACGCGAAAACATGAAAGCGCCGGAGATGACATTTGCCGATCTTTTTTGCGTACCAGTTTAGGAGCTTCACGGCGACTGCTCCGACGACGCCCGCAATCACAAAGAACAGCAATATTTTAAGCAGCACAAGCCCGATTCGCACATCAGAGTATCCGCCAAGCGCGGATATTACGGTCAGGCATATGAGACCAAGCACATCGTCAATCAGCGCCGCCGCAAGAATCGTATTCCCGACGCGCGTGTTTAGCTTGCCGATTTCCTTGAGAACCTCAACGGTCAGACTGACGGACGTCGCGGTGAGTACCGTGCCGATGAACATGCTTTCAAGGAGGCGATCCCCCTCTCCCCCGCCGTTGAATATGTATCCAAGCCCGCAGCCAAGTCCCAATGGCACAATCACGCCGACAAGCGCGACGACAAAGACCGCGGCGAACGTTAGCTGCATAACCATAAGATATGACGAAACTCCCTCACACAACATCAACACTAAAACACAATCCA
>JAITGW010000169.1 GCA_031280325.1 Oscillospiraceae bacterium | reverse complement strand
CGATTGAGGAAATCGTCGCCTCAAACCCCGGCAGCGTTGTGGTCATCGACGAAGCGTATGCCGATTTCTGGGGCAATACCGCGATTCCGCTTACGGCGAAGTATGACAACCTAATTGTCGTGCGCACGTATTCAAAATCGCGCTTTCTCGCCGGCGCGCGGCTCGGCTACTGCGTCGCAGACGCGGAGCTTATCGCGGATATCGAGCGCGCGCGATTCGGATTCAACCCGTACAATGTCAATTCACTCACGCTTGCGGCGGGAGAACAGGCGCTTGCGGAAAACGAATATTATACATCGAAATGGAATGAGCTGACGGACACGCGAAACTGGTCGCAAGAGCAATTATCACGGCTCGGTTTTGAGCGCACAGACTCGAAAACAAATTTTGTATTTGCGTCACATCCGCGGCTCTCCGGGGAATATCTGTGCTCGCAGCTGCGGGAGCGAGGCTTTCTGGTGCGGCGGCTTGGGCGTGGGCGAATCGCGGAGTGGCTTCGCATTACGGTCGGAACGCGCGGAGACATGCGGCAGCTTATTGATGCGATTTCGGAAATTATTGCAAAACAGGAGGTATAATTATGCGCACAGCTGAAATCAGCCGCAGAACATCGGAAACGGATATTGTCCTGCGCCTGAACCTTGACGGGGCGGGAACGTATTCCTTGGATACGGGAATCGGATTTCTTGACCACATGCTGGAGCTTTTCGCGCGCCACGGACGCTTTGATCTGGAGCTTCGCTGTATCGGCGACACCGGGGTTGACGACCACCATACGGCGGAGGATATCGGAATCTGCCTTGGCGCGGCGTTTGCTCAGGCACTTTGCGATAAGGCCGGGATTACGCGTTATGGCGACGTCGCGCTTCCGATGGACGAAACACTTTTGCTTGCCGCCGTTGATATTTCCGGGCGCGCTCATCTCTCGCTGGAACTTGGAGCGCTTACGCCGAAGGTCGGCGCTTTTGATACCGAGCTTGTGCGGGAATTTTGGCTCTCCTTTACGCGCCGAGCCGAGCTGACGCTTCATCTCCGGCTTCTCGCAGGGAAAAATGCGCACCATATTATAGAGGCATCGTTCAAGGCGGCGGCGCGCGCGCTGGCAAAGGCCGTCGCGCTCAATTCTGAGTATGCGGATGAAATTCCCTCCACAAAGGGCGTTCTATGACGGCAATTGTTGATTACGGCGTCGGAAATCTCTTCTCCCTGCGCTCTTCTCTGGAGTTTATCGGCGCACGCGTCACCGTTACTGATGATCACGCAGTCCTGCACGCGGCGTCGCGGATTATTCTGCCCGGCGTCGGCGCGTTTGGGGACGCCGCGCGCCGGCTGCGCGAAAGCGGGCTTGATTCAAGGCTTAAAGACGAAGCGGCGCGCGGAAAGCCGCTTTTGGGCATATGTCTCGGAATGCAGCTGCTGTTTGAGCGCAGCTTTGAATACGGACAGCACGCGGGTCTCGGGCTGATTCCGGGCAGTGTCCGGTCGATTCGTCCGCGTATTGCGCCGGAGATGAAGCTTCCGCACATCGGCTGGAACGCGCTCTCTTTTCCCCGGACAAGCCCGCTCTTCAAATCCACCGCAGCGGGCGAGCATGTTTACTTTGTCCACTCCTATGCCGCGATGGAGTGTGACGAGCATGTAATCGCGGTGACGGAATACGAAGCGGAGCTCACCGCAGCCGTTGCGCGCGGCAACGTGTACGGAACTCAGTTTCATCCGGAGAAAAGCGGCGATACCGGCATGAAAATATTGAGGGCATTCTGCGGGATATGACCCGGCAAAGCTTCATTAAGCGCTCTCCGGCAAGACGGAGGGCGCTTTTACTGTACCCGAGAATCGCCGTGGCGCACTTGCGGCGCAATGAGAACCCAAAATTCCGAGTGATGTAACATATATTACGCATATGTAATAGTGCATAACAATATTGCAATCACTGCAAATTTATGTTGCATTTTGTCTAATTAAGGTGTATGCTGAACCCGTACAAAAAATGTTATAAAAACAGGCGCAGTCCTGTATATTATATATAATAAAAATAAAGAGCAAAAAGAGGAAAGAGAGGAACCGGTTTTATGATCAAAGGCAAAAAGAGGGGAAGCGCCCTGATGAGCAGCAAAGTTTTGCCGCTCATTGTGATCATGGTTGTGGTTGTGGTGTTTTTTCAGCTCATGAATCCCGGATATCTCGGGCAGCGCAACATTCTTATAATGTTCAAAAGCATGAGTCTCGTCGGAATTTTGGGCGTGGGAATCAGTATGCTGCTGCTGTCGGGAGAGATTGACCTTGCCACAAGCGCCGAGGCGACGCTCTCCGGAGTTCTGGTCGGGATTCTGCTCAGCCGCGGCGTGCCATGGCTGCTTGCCGTTCTTATCACGCTTGCCGGCGGCGCAATAATGGGCGCTGTAAACGCGCTGCTGGTCAACGGGCTTAACATGATGTCGTTCATCGCCACCATCGGCATCTCGTCAGTGTGGAGCGGCGTCTCAATGCTTATCACGCGCGGCAGCCCTGTAAAGTTTTCCTCGAACAGCGGATTTGTGAAGATGGGTTCGATTTCAGTGCTTGGCATTTTCCCTGTTGCGTTTATTGTCATGATTGCTTTGCTTCTGGTATACGGACTGATCCTCTCGCAGACAAAGTTCGGCCGGAGCATAT
>JAITGW010000124.1 GCA_031280325.1 Oscillospiraceae bacterium | reverse complement strand
GCTCATTCCTGTGGGAATTCGAGACGATATACGGCGTCAGCCCATGCGCCGTCAGACTGCGCACCCAGTCCGCGACCGCTTCTGACGGCCGCTCCTTTCCGTAAGGCATGAGCGTGTTGTCAACGTCGAGCATAACGAGAAAGATTCCGTCCCGCAAAAAAAGCTCCGGCGAAATATCGGTGACGCCGCGTCGGCTGTATCGCGCAAGCAGAGAAAATCTCATAAACCGCTCCTTAAAATCATAGTATTGCAGTACATATTACGCGATTGGGGGCGCAAACGTGCGCCGGCGTCTTATTCCCAGCAGAAAGGAACGGCAAATTATGCTTTACATCGCCATTCCGGCGTCCGCCGCGGAATCCTCCGTCCTCCCGGACGTATTTATTCCGGCGAGCATGATTTACCGCACGCGCGGGGCCCGCCTGTGCCGCGCGCAGGGACAGCAGTCGGCGCGCGGAGGAATAATGATACTCGGCGCGGAGGAACTCACCGGCGGCGCGCCGCTGTCCCTGCTCATTTCCGAGCTTATCACCGAAATGCGCGACCGCGGTTACAGCGGCGTTCTCATAAATCCCGGGCGTGAGAGCAACTCGCTTCATCGCCACCTCGTCGCGGGACTTGTCGCGGCGGCGCGCGGAAAAATCACTGTTTTTGTAACCGAAGCTCTTGCCGGCGCGTCACCGGATACCGTCGTGCTGATACAAACGGCGCTCTCCGGCGGAAGTCTCTATCGTCACCTGCACAAAGCCGTATCCAAATACGGCGCGCCGCGCTGCGCGCTTGAGATCGACCGCATTTCAATGTCATTCCCGCTCCCTTGCCGCGGCGGCGCCGGCGAAACGCTTCCCGCCGACAGACTGCGCGAGCTTGTCGCGCGCCGCCGCGTCTTTTTCTCCGACAGTCTGTGCGTCAATTATTTCTCATATATACAGGACGGACAGCGCCATATGGCGCTGTATGACGACGCAAAATCAATTCGAGAGAAACTTTTTGTCGCAAAATCGCTCGGAATCAGCGGCGGATTTTTGTTCTATCCGCATGTGCGCGCAATTCTGAGTGACCTTGCCTCCGCGCTTTAGCGGGCGCTTAGACTCCCGTCTCCTCCGCGGCGCGTATAATTTTGCGGATTCCTTTTTCGACACTGCTGCGCGGCGACATAATCTCCCGCCCGCATCCGCGGCAGCGCAGCCTGAAATCAGCGCCCACGCGCAGAACCGTCCATTGGGCGCTTCCGCACGGGTGATTTTTTTTCAGCGCAAGCACGTCGCCGATTTTTATATCCATAAATCACTCCTGTAAACGCGCGCCGCAAAGGTCATTCACTCCCCTGCTGTGCGTCAATGCCCTTTATCGCGTCCCAATACCGTTTCGCCGCCTGCTCCGCCTTGTTGTCGCCCGGCTCATAATACCGCGCGCCGCGCAGCTCGTCGGGCAGATACTGCTGCGCGATCCAGTGGTTCGGATAGTCCTGAGGATAAAGATATCCCTGCTCGCGCTCAAACCCCGCTCCGTCCGCGTGGACGTTCTGCAAATGCCGCGGAACAGATCCGATTTTTCCCGCGCGCACATCGTCAAGCGCCGCGTCAACCGCCAGCGCTGAGTTGGATTTCGGCGCTGTCGAAAGCAGTATCACAGCGGCGGAGAGCGGAAGCCTCCCCTCCGGCAATCCAAGCTGTACAGCCGCGTCCACCGCGGCCTTTGTGTACATCAGCGCCATTGGATACGCGGCGCCAATATCCTCCGTCGCGACACACAAAAGCCTGCGGCACGGCGCCAGAAGATCCCCCGCCTCAAGCAATCGCGCAAGATAGTGCAGCGCGGCGTCCGTGTCGCTTCCGCGTATTGACTTGTGCAGCGCGGAGAGAATGTCATAGTGATCGTCCCCTGCCCTGTCATAACGCATCGCCGACTTCTGAGATACCGCTGCCGCGTCAGAAAGCGTGATTGTCACCGTATTTCCCTCACGCCGCGCCGCTGAAAACAAAAGCTCGACGCTGTTCATCGCCTTGCGCGCGTCCCCGCCGCAGCCGCGTGCGATCTTTTCAAGCACGCCGTCCTCCAGCGCCGGCGCAGTTCCGTCACGCGCCGTGATAAATTCCACCGCGCGAAGCACCGCGCGCTCTATATCCGCCGCCGCGAGGGGCTTGAACTCAAACACCGTGCTGCGCGACAGCACTGCGTTGTACACGTAGAAATACGGATTCTCCGTCGTGGACGCGATGAGCGTAATCTTGCCGTTTTCAATGAATTCCAGCAGCGACTGCTGCTGTTTTTTGTTGAAATACTGTATCTCGTCAAGATACAGCAGCACGCCGTTAGGCGCAAGGAATGTGTCAAGCTCCGCGATGATCTCTTTTATATCGGCGATTCCCGCCGTCGTCGCGTTGAGCTTTTTAAGCACTCTTCCGGAGGATTTTGCGATGATGTTCGCCACGGTCGTCTTGCCCGAGCCGGAGGGACCGTAAAAAATCATGTTCGGAATACTGCCGCTCTCTATAATGCGGCGCAAAAGACCTCCCGGACCGAGAATATGCTCCTGCCCCGCAACGTCGCCGAGAGTATCCGGTCGCAATTCGTCCGCTAACGGGCGGTACATGACAATTCCCCTTTCAGCTGTTTCTCGCGGCTGATCTTGTCAGCTATTTCTCATACAGCGG
>JAITGW010000047.1 GCA_031280325.1 Oscillospiraceae bacterium | reverse complement strand
CCGTAAATAATCTTAATCATAAAATTGATTATAGCACATTCCGACGAGGTTTTCCAGATAATTGTTGTGCTTTTTCTCAGAGGGGTATATAATATTGTAAAAAGCATGGGGGCAGCTATGAAAGAGTTTTATACGCCGAAATTTCCGCACCTTGTTTCGCCCTTGCGTATCGGGAAGCTAACGCTTCGCTCGCGCATGGCTTCCGCGCCAATGGGCTTTCCCGACATCACGGAGGACGGCTGTATCACACGCGACATGACAGCGTTTTACGAGCACCGCGCAAAGGGCGGAGCAAGCATCGTCACGGTCAGCGAGGGCGTCGTTCACTGGGCGACGGGGAAGAGTCACGCCCGGCTTATAAACATGCAAAATCCCGGCGTTCTCGCCTCGCTTACGAACACGGCGCGCGCAATTCGCCGCCACGGCGCGGCGGCAAGCATTGAGCTGAATCACGGCGGGATGTACGCCGATATGGATGTACTTGAAGCAGAGCGCGGCGGAGAAAAGTTCAAATACGGACCGTCAGATATGACGCTGCCCGATGGGACGCGCGTGCGCAAAATGCCGCGTGAACTTATCGCGGAAGTCGTCGATTCTTTCGGAAAGGCGGCGGCGCTGGCAAGACGCGCGGGATTTGACATGGTCATGATCCACGGGGCGCACGGATGGCTTTTGGGGCAATTCCTTTCGCCCGCTCTAAACCGCCGAACAGATAAATACGGCGGGTCGCTTGAAAATCGCGCGCGCCTGTCAATAGAGGTGATTGGCGCTGTCCGCGCGGCTGTCGGCGCGGATTTTCCGATTGAATTTCGTATGAGCGGCGGAGCGCGCGACGCGCAAAAGTGCGGCACGGCCGATGCGGTCGGATTCGCAAAGCTTATTGAGGGAAAAATTGACCTGCTGCACGTCTCCTGCGGCTTTGGCGAGGACGATTTTTCCTCTACACACCCGCCGATGTTCGTGCCGCACGGCGTGAATGTACACTTGGCGGCGGCGATCCGCGCGAGCGTATCCGTGCCGGTGGCGACGGTCGGCGCGCTGAACGACCCAGCGCAAATGGAGGATATAATCGCCTCCGGCAAGGCGGACATTGTGTGCATGGCGCGGGCGCTTCTTGCCGACCCGGAGCTGCCGAAAAAAGTCGCAAATAACCGCGAAGACGAGATAATCCGTTGTCTGCGCTGTTTTACCTGCCACGCAGAGCGTATGCTGACGCAGACGCGCGTCTGCTCGCTGAATCCTGTCATCGGGCGCGAATATGAGGCAAGGTTCGAGGTTGTGCGCTCCGGTGCGACGAAGCGCGTACTTGTTGCCGGAGGCGGTCCGGGAGGACTTACCGCGGCGCTCACGGCGGCGCGCCGCGGACACGCGGTTACGCTTTGCGAAGCGTCCGGCGCGCTTGGCGGCGCGATAACGGCGGAAGAGGGGATAGATTTTAAGCGCGAGTCACTCGAGTATATCCGCACTATGGAGCGTCTGCTGCTCCGGAGCGGCGTCAATATTCGACTGCACGCGCGCGTTACGCCGGAGCTTGTGCGGGAATTTTGCCCCGACGCGCTCATTGTCGCAGTCGGCGCCGAGCCGGTTATTCCGGAAATCCCGGGAATAGATGGGCGCAGCGTCATAATCGCAAACGATATGCCCCGGCGCCGCGCTGAAATAACAGGGCGGGTCGCGGTTATCGGCGGGGGGCTTGTCGGCTGTGAAAGTGCGGTGTACCTGGCGCGGGAGGGGTACGCCGTGACGATAATCGAAGCGGAGGGAGAGCTCGCGCGGGACGCAAACCCGCGCCACAGGCCGATGCTCCTGGAGTTGCTGCGCGAAAATGCGAAAATCCTTGTGAACACGCGCGCGGAAGAGATAGGCGAGACCGTAATCATCACAAAAACCGGCGAGAGCATACCGGCCGACACCGTAATTATTGCCGTCGGGCAGCGTCCGCGCTTTGCCGCGGCGGAAGCACTGCGCAATATAATACCGGAGACTGCCTTCGTGGGCGACTGCGTTGCGGCGCGCACAATTCGCGAGGCGACGTTCCGGGGGTATCACGCTGCGCTGGATTTATAGAGTGCGAGTCCGATTCGGAGCGGGGTATTTACGCGTGACGCTGCGAAAACGCGGTAAAATTTTTTCAAAACCGCAGATTGCGGCAAAAAATTGCGCATTTTATGGTTGACAACCGCAATGTGCGTATGTATAATAACTAAGCTGTTTGACAGACGTTTTTGTTTGCCGGCAGTTTGCTGGTGTAGCTCAGCCGGTAGAGCAGCTGATTCGTAATCAGCAGGTCGTGTGTTCGAGTCACATCACCAGCTCCATGTTTTGAAAACCCCCGTCTGACGTATGCGTCAAACGGGGGTTTTTCCGGAATATACGCTTTTTATATATAACGTCCGCAAATGTTCCGCAGTGTCTCAGCCGCCGAACATTTCGATGTATTCCTCAAGGCAGAGGTTCTGGTCATGGCACACTTTTGCGGCGTCAAGTCCGACATAGCGGAAGTGCCACGGCTCATAGCTGATTCCGGTGATGTCTGCCTTATCCGCCGGATAGCGCAGGATGAAGCCGTATTGCCAGCAGTTTTCGATAAACCATTTCCCCGTCGGATTATCCGCCATTTGCGCGGCGGGCACCTTTGAGATCGAAATGTCCACGGAAAGTCCCGTCTGATGCTCGCTGCACCCGGGAGGCTGGACAAACGCCTTGTTCTCCGCGGCGTCGTAAAGCGCCTGCTGCTCGGTTTCGGTTCGATACCCGTCGGAGAGGAACATGCCGCTGTGACCGGCAGCCTTGGCGGCGTCAAACATTTCAATAAGCGGCGCCGCAATCTCCTCGCTGACCTTTATGCTGACGTTCAGCACATCGACCTTGCGGTACATATCAACGGTTTTGACCGCCGGATAATCCTCCGGCAATGGATTCTGCGCGTTGACAAGCAGAGGAAGCGCCGGCTTCAGCGTAATAACGGGCGGGGGAGGCGGCTCGCTTGCGGCAGTCGGCTGTTCGCTTTGCTCCGGCGGCGGAGCCGGCGCGGCTGAAAGCATCCGTCCAAGCGCTCCGGTGGAGATAAGTATTGCGAGCGCGGCAAGAAAAAATACCGGCAACAAAACCTTTGCGGCGAAGCCGCGCCTTATTCTTCTGCGGCGGCGCGGGCGCGCTCCGGGAGCGCGGATGTTTTGACGTGCGGAATTTTTGCGCAACATAAACCCCCTCCAGTCTCATCAATTTTATCATAAAGCATGACCGATTGAAAGCGGAGAAGCGGAAAATTTATAAACAATTCAGAAATTTGACAGGAGTTACAGACGGATCGCCGTTTCCAGAGCAATTTCCATCATGTCGGTGAGCGTCCGCTCGC
>JAITGW010000214.1 GCA_031280325.1 Oscillospiraceae bacterium | reverse complement strand
TGCACAAGCCGATTTCAAGCTTCACCAGCGAGTTTTTGAGATATACCGACAGCGGTATAATCGTGAGTCCGTCAAGCGCCGCCCTCTGTGCCAGCCGCGTAATTTCCCGCTTGTGCAGCAGCAGCCTCCGCAGTCTGACAGGGTCGCGATTGAACACATTCCCATGCTCATACGGCGAGATGTGCATTCCGCGCACAAGCATTTCGCCATCCTTTATGTGGCAGAACGCGTCCTTGAGGTTGATCGTGCCCGCACGGACGGATTTTACCTCCGTGCCGAAAAGCTCAATACCCGCCTCCAGCTTTTCAAGGATGAAATATTCATGATATGCTTTGCGGTTTTGGGCGATTTGTTTTACTCCCGCCTGCTTCGGCACGTTCTTCACCTCGCTTTTCGCGCCGGAGCGCCATGCTGATTTTTATTTTAACACGTCTGTCAAGAGATGTAATTTCTTTTTCGCCGCAAATCCCCCGAATTCTGTACAATAAAATATTTTTCGCCACGCTTCCTGCCAATCGGGCTTATAGCCTGAGGCGGGAAATTTTTTCCGCCTTGAATACAAAAACTGATGCAGGAGGCAAATCTATGAGCATATGTCAAAAACGCGACTGCAAATACTTCAGCACAAGCACTCTTACCTGCGACTACACGCTTATCAACAGCAAAAAACGTCCCTGCCCTATCGACGACTGCTCCGAATATGCGCAGCGGCGCAAAATTCATTCCTGGATGAAGTTTTGGCCGTCCGTCCTGCCGAATCCGGCGCATACCGGCAAAAAGGAGGCGGACAAATAATGCCTCGGAAAAAATATCGCTTCATCCCCGGGCGGGAGAACGACGACGTTGACTGTTTCGCGTTTTACCGCACAAAAAACGGCAAGCCCGCCTGCAACGCGCTGACCGATGTATTCTGCCTGAAGAGCAGCGTAAAATGCTCCTTTTACGCAACTCCGCGCCAGGCAGAGCTGTCCCGCCGCCGCGCGGAAATTCTCCGGCTTGTGCGGCAGAACAGCAAGAGAAGGTAACGCAAAAAGAACACAGCCGTCCGGTGCGCCTAAGTGCGCCGGGCGGCTGTGTGCGCGTGTGCGTCATTTACGCTCCTCAGTAAAGTTTTTTGACGCTTTTATCATAATGCACGTACCCCTTTCATAGTTCTTTAATAGCGATTATTTCAGCCCCACTTGCCAACACCTTTTTGCCTATGGTTTTACGCTTTCTTTCCTCCTGTTGTCCGCAATCCGATCAGTTGCCCGCTTTATTTCTCAAATTTTCGTCATATTTCCCGCAATTATCATTGCATTCCGAGAACAGACATGCTATAATTAAATCGAGCATATACTTATTTCACAAAGCTGAACCGGAGGTGTCAGTCTTGCAGTACGCAACGATCATATGGCTCGTTATCGCCGTCGTGTTCGCCGCAGTCGAGCTTTCGACCACGCAGCTTGTGTCCGTCTGGTTTGCCGCGGGCGCGCTGGGCGCGATGCTCTGCGCGGCGCTGCAGCTTCCTTTCTGGCTGCAGTTCCTTGCCTTTGCCGTGGTTTCCGCCGTTCTGATGTTCTTCACCCGCCCGATCGTCCGCCGCGCTACCGAGGGACATATTGTCCGTACAAATGCGGACAGGGTTATCGGGCAGATCGCCTTGGTGCTCAGTGAAATCGGCGGCGGCGCCGGCGGACAGGTCAAATGCTGCGGCAGCGTGTGGAGCGCCGTTGTACCCTCATCGGACATTCGCCTCGCCCCGGGAGATCATGCGCTCGTCCTCGCAATCGAGGGCGTGAAGCTCGTTGTGGACAGGGCGGATAACCCAAACTCGTAAAAGTAAAAAATTCTACTGAAACAGGAGGAAGCTTCCATGAAGCCTGAAGTCATCGCAATATCCGCGGTAATCATCTTTATCCTGATTGTTATCATCTCAAACATCAAGGTTGTCCCCCAGGCTTATGCCCGAGCGGTCGAGCGCTTCGGCGCTTACCGCGTGACGTGGCACACCGGTTTGCACCTTAAAGTCCCGTTCATTGACAGGCTCTCCCGCCAAATCTCCCTCAAGGAGCAGGTTGTGGACTTTCCGCCCCAGCCGGTTATCACAAAGGACAACGTCACCATGCAGATCGACACCGTGGTGTATTTCCAAATAACCGACCCCAAGCTTTATATCTACGGCGTGGAGCATCCGATGAGCGCAATCGAGAACCTCACCGCAACGACGCTGCGCAACATCGTCGGCGATCTGGAACTTGACCAGACGCTTACCAGCCGCGATACGATCAACGCGCAAATGCGTATGATTCTCGACGAAGCGACGGATCCGTGGGGAATTAAAGTCAACCGCGTCGAGCTAAAGAGCATTATCCCGCCGCGCGAGATCCAAGAAGCAATGGAAAAGCAGATGAAGGCGGAGCGCGAGCGCCGCGAATCCATTCTGCGCGCCGAAGGCGAAAAACGCTCCGCAATCCTTGTGGCGGAAGGGCAGAAGGAATCGATCATCCTCCAGGCGGAGGCAAGCAAGCAGTCCGCGATCCTCGCGGCTGAAGCCGTGCGCGAGGCTAAAATCCGCGAGGCAGAGGGCGAGTCAGAGGCGATAGAACGCGTTCAGACCGCCATCGCGGAGGGCATCAAAAAAATCAACGAGGCAAATCCATCGGAAAAAGCCGTACTTCTCAAAAGCTATGAGACGCTTGCCAAGGTCGCGGACGGTAAAGCTACAAAAATTATCGTCCCGTCGGATTTGCAGTCGCTCGCATCAATCACGTCGGTAATCAAATCAATCGCGAAATAGTATTTCTAAAAAACAACGCCGCTCCCGGATTTACAGGGGCGGCGTTTTTGACGCTTTGGCGCGCCGGCAATCAGTCCAGCCTCCGTTTCACAGAGCCGTTCTCGCGGCCAAGCGCGGCTCCGAACAGGAGCGTCACGCAGCTCACATCCAGCGCGGGAACGCGAGAAAGCGCGGCGAAAATTTGCTCCCGCGCGGCGGCTTCCCCTGCCTCCGCGCATAATTCGACCGTTATAAACAGGCGTTCGTTACGCTTTTCAGCGCGGAAAGCCCTGATAAAATCCAGCGGATACAGCGCCTCGTCCAGCGTTTGCTGCGCAATCTTTCCGCCGCCGCGCGGGAATACGCGCCCGAGCCGCAGCAAGGCGCAGCCGCACGGACACTCTCCGGGCAGGATGCGCGAAAAATCCCCCGTGCGATAGCGAATCAGCGGCATTGCCTCGCGTCCGAGCGTCGTAACAATAATTTCACCGATGGCGCCGGCGGGCAAGGCAAGTCCCGTGTGCGGGTCAACGATTTCGAGGAGCAAATCGGCCTCGCGGATGTGCGCGCCGTATCCCTCGCTGCACTCCACAGCGCCGCCAAGGCATGTCTCTGTCATCCCCCAATGTGCAAAAACCCTGCAATCCCAGGCGTTTTCAATCGCCGCTATGATCGTGCGCGGTATGAAATCCGCGCTTAGCAGCACCGCCTCCACGGCGGGCGCGCCGCCGAACCGAGCCAGGGCGAGCATCTGCGCCGGAAGCCCCACGACGCACTTTGCGGCGCACTCGTCCAGCGCGCGCGCCGCGTCGGCATAGTCGTCAATAATCCCGTATACCACCGCCTCCCGTCCTGTCGCCGAGAGAGCGCGGGAAAGCAAATCGCCAACGCTTCCGCGCGCCGCACCGGGCATGAAAACCATTACACGCGCGCGCTCCGGCGCGAGATTCGCCATGCCAAACCGGAAAAAATCCTCCGTCGCGGCAAGATCGCTCTCCGTAAACGCGACGCGCTTGGGGACACCCGTGGTGCCGGATGTCGGCAGAGTTACAACGCGGGAAATCTCATCCGGCTTCACGCACAAAAACGCGTCCGGATCCCGCGCCAGCTCCTCCGGATATGTAAACGGAAGCGCGGCGCGCGGCATGAAATCAATGTCAAGCCCGCGCAGCCTTTCGCGGTAAAACGCGCTGCCTGACGCGGCGTATCTCAGCGTTTCGCGCAGCCTTTGCTCCTGAAACGCGGCGACACGCTCCCTTGTCGGACTTTCGCCGATACAGCGGCGAAGCCATGCGTTCAGCCGGTTCACAGCTCTGTGATATAGCGCGCGCAGAAAGGCTTCACGCACTTTGAATCGAGTACGTGCAGGCTGCATCGGATAAGTCTGTCAAGTTCAAGCGTATACGCGTCCTGAAACGCCATGCCCGTGATCGTGAAGCCATGCGATTTGACGCGCGAGAGAAAGCTTGTCATATCAGTGTAATCACCCGTGTCTTCGGCAGAATTCACTGTTTCACGCTTCCAGCGGCGAGAGACGAACGCACGGTTTTTCAGGTGCGCGTCGCCGTCGTCGCAACAGGCTTTCGCGGCGTATTTCGCCGTCAGACGCATAAGCTTCCCATCGGGCAGCACAACAAAATCCCCGTGAAAGCCGCAGCGCGGATGATCGCAAGACGACGGCAGAAAATCCGAAATTTTGATTTTAGCGCCCGTCTGCGTCTGGAGTGCGCGAAGAATTTCCGGCAGCGTGATCCGATCCTTGTCGCGCGGCGGCGCGGGATAGCGCCCGAAATAACTCACCGGCTGGAAATGCACGCCGCGCACCGCGGGCGAGCGTGACATCGCAAGCTGCGCAATTGCGCCGATTTGGCTGTCATTCACGCCCGGAACAACGGTCGGCACAAGCGTAACGCCAAGCTCAATGTCATCGCAAACCTCAATCGCGCGGAGCTTTTCGGAGAGGAGCGCGCGCCCGCGCAGCGCAAGATACGGCGCGTCAGTCACGCCGTCAAACTGCATAAATACAAACGACAAGCCTGCCTCCGCAAGCGCTCTTGCGAAATCCGGCTCCGCGCCAAGGCGCAGTCCGTTCGAGTTTAGCTGCACCGTCTCGCACCCGGCGCGGCGCGCCGCCGCTATAATTTCCGGCAAATCGTCACGCACGGTCGGCTCTCCGCCGGAGAGCTGGACGAACGTCCGCCCCCGGGCCGCAAGCCCGCAAAAAATGTCGTACAGCTCCGCGACCGTCGGCTCGCGCGCCGCGGCGGCGTTGCCCGCGTCTGCAAAGCACACCGGACAGCGCAGGTTACAGCGCGATGTGATCTCCACAAGCGCGCAGCACGTTTTGGTAAGGTGATTTTCGCATAAGCCGCAGGCGTTCGGGCATTTTTCGGTATTCCCGCTCGGGCGCGCGTCCCACCACTTTGCAAACTCCGCTTCCTCTCCGCGCCAGATTACGGCGGAAAATTTTCCATGCTCGGGACAGGTTTTTTCGAGAAAACGCTCCGCCCGCCGCACAAGCAATCGCGCCGGAATGCGTTTCAGGCACACCGGGCAAACGCTGTGCGTCTCCCCCACGCGGCGAGATACGACAGCAAAACTCATTTATCCTCCAGCTGACGCTCGACCTGCGCCATTTTCCCCTCGGCAAGCTCCTGTGGAATACGCACCGCCCCGCAAATCGGGCATGTCTCCACTTCGTGTGTGAAAGTGCGCTCCAAATATTGAAAAACTGTCTTTTTCGGCTGAAGCTCA
>JAITGW010000083.1 GCA_031280325.1 Oscillospiraceae bacterium | reverse complement strand
CCGCTGCCGAAATAAACCCTGTTAAGATACCACTCGATGATTTCTTTTTTGTCATATTCGCGCTCAAACTCCAGCGCGCTGAAAATTTCCTGCAGCGTGCGGGAAATCGTAACCTCGTCTTCGCCCGTAAGGTTTTTGATGAGCTGCTGCGTAATCGTAGAGCCGCCGAATTTGTCTTTCATCTTTACGAACATGTTTGAAAACGCGCTCACTGTCCGATACCAATCGACGCCGTTATGCTCGTAAAACCGCTTGTCTTCAATCGCGACGAGGGCGTGCTCCATAAACAGCGGGATTTCGGCATAGGCCGCCCAAACGCGGTATTCGTCGCTTGCAACCGTGACGGCGTGAATCGGCTGCTGCGTTTCGGGGTCGAGATAATATATGTTGCTCGACTGGCTGAGCTGATATTCATCAAGCCGCACGTCAAGGGACTGGGTCATCAGGTTTGTCTTGACGTAGACCGCAAAGATGCATGAAAAGACCACGCCGGAACACACGGCGATAAGCAGTATCATGCCGATGACGCGCAGTATGAGCGAAATAACGTCAGATACGGCGTGAGCGCCGGCTCTCGCGGCGCGCTTATAAGTAATTTTTCGTGGCATTAGCTACCTCGATTCGTCTGGTGGTAAGCATAAGGCTTGCCGTGCAATCCGCCGTCCTTCCGGCGCCAGGCATGGATGCGGCCACGGGGAACGCGCCGCTTCCCGCCGTTCGGACGGGAAGCGCGGCGGGGCGGCTTTGCCGCCGAAATTGTACGTGCTTATATTGTACCATGCCTGTCAATATCATGTTTAACATTGTGTGAATTTTTGCCGCGCGCCGAAATTTGAGGATTGCGCCGGATCTGCGCGCGGCAGGTCCGGCGCAAGCACCGAACAGTGGCTGCGCAGATTAGGCGAATTGTTTCAAAAATGCATGATCTAATGTCTGAAAGCTTGAAAATTTGGAGATAATATCGGAGTATAGCCATTTTCACATGTTGATTTATGGAGGTTTTTGATGAAACGCATACTTAAAATATCCGCGCTCGGCGCATTTACGGCGCTTGCTGTGACGCTTGCGGCGCTCTCTGCCGGGGCGCTGAAAAAAACCGCTTCCGCGTCAGAACGACCCGCCGCCGCGATTGCCGCCGTGAGTGAGGAGCCGCAGGCGAAATATATCCTTAGAAATCGCGGCGGATTTGTCGCCGTGTATGAGGTCACAGGCGCAGATCCGATAATTGAGACGGAAATCGAGGTGGAGTTCCTGCGAGAGTATGACCGACGCGCGCTTGAAGCCGGTATGGAGGCGCGGGATTACTCAGAGCTTCAGCAGCTCTTGGAGGATTTGAGCAATTAGCTGCGCTGCGGCTTGTGAAAAGTCCGCCGGATGAGGAGGCTTGCAATTTTTGCTTGACTGCGGTATAATGTCCGTGCGGGTTGGGCGAAGCCCTCCCGCGCACTCAATGCCTATACCATTTCGCCGCTTTGCGGCTATGGTATAATCCGCGGCAGAGAGTCAAAGCCTTTCGCCGCCGCGCAAAAGATATACCATAACGGCGCAGCGCGCCGCCGCAGCGGTTCCCCGCCGAACGGCGGGAAGCGGCGTTCCCCGTGCGCGCACGCACGCTGAGCGCCGGGAGGACTTCGTCCGACCAAGCGTTATAATATTAAAATGCGGGAGCAGTATCTTGCGGGAAAGTAAAGGAGAACATCAGGTGGTTGAGGAACAAGCGTTTGGCGTGAACATTTACTCTGTCACGGGCGACGACGGGCAGGAGCACCGGCTTGAGCATCTGTTTACGTTCGAGGTTGACAGCGAGGAATATATGGCGTTCTGTCCGGCGGACATGACGGAGGAGGATCCGGATTACGGCGTGGTTCTGCTGCGCGTCGTCGAGGAGGACGGAGAAGAGCTGTTCGAGACGATTGATGACAAAAAAAAGCTTGAAAAAGTCTATGAAGCCTATATGGAACTGCTTTTTGATGAGGATGCGGACGAATAGCCGCCGTGTTTTTGTGCGATTTCCATAAACGACAAGAAATTTCCTCTTGCATTTGGCGCGCGGATGTGGTAACATAACAACCGTAAACAATATCCCTGCCCTGTGCGTGCTGGTCTGTTATAAACCCACATTTCCCATAAGGGACGCCGGCACTCTTTCGGTGAATTGCAGGCCTCCCGCGCGTTTTCTGCGCGCGGAAGTTGGAAGCAGAGAAGCCAAAAGGAGGCGACCCACCTGCCGTTTTGTGCAGGTTCTTTACGGGTCACACGGCAGGTGTGGGGCGGTCAACAGTTGATTTTAACAAACGGGCGGCGGCTGAAAAACCGTCGCCCGTTTGTTTTTATGTGCTGCGCAGTGATACGCCGGCGCGGCAGCTGTGAGCTGCGGCGCTGTATACTCCCTGCGGCGCCCAGCCCATTCCGGGCGTGAAACGGAAACCGTACTCCCTCACAATTTCCCTCTTGCATTTGCGCGGTTTTGTGGTACAATAACCGTAAGGTCAAAGACCGAAAACACAAAATCAGTGGAGGTATACATAAATGGCTTACAAAATTAACAGCGACTGTGTCTCCTGCGCCGCCTGCTCGTCCCAGTGTCCTGTGGACGCGATTTTCCAGGGCGCGGCTCAGTATGAGATCGATCCCGGCAAGTGTGTGGACTGCGGCTCCTGCGCCGGCGTCTGTCCCATGTCCGCAATCAACGCCGACTAAAAAACGCAGAAAGCTGCGCCGCCGCGCCTCGTTATTGGTGCGGCGGCGCGCTTATATAATTAATCCGAAAGCAAAGTCTTGCCGGAAATCCGGCGTGGCCTTTCTTGCGGATTAATACGGGTCGCAGCTCAGGATTTACGTGATTAATGCGCGGGCGATTTTCAGCTTTTTTGCCGAAAAATCCTGCGGAAACGAGGGACGGCATGGATCCCGGACTATATCTTGTCGGTACGCCGATCGGCAATCTAGGCGACTTTTCACCGAGGGGAATCGAGACGCTGAAAAGCGTTGATTTCATCGCGGCTGAGGATACGCGAGTCACGATGAAGCTCCTTGGACGCTTTGATATAAAAAGGCCGCTCGTCAGCTATCACGAGCATAACAAGGCGCGGAGCGGCGAAAAAATTTTCGCGCGGCTTCAATCCGGAGAGAGCTGCGCCCTCGTTACCGACGCGGGTATGCCTGCCGTATCCGATCCCGGAGAGGAGCTTGTGCGCATGTGCCGTGACGCCGGGGTCGCCGTGACGGTAATCCCGGGGCCGAGCGCCCTTATCGCCGCCGTCGCGGCGTCGGGACTTTCGGCGGGGAGATTCACGTTCGAGGGATTTTTGTCCACCGCAAGGAGGAGCCGGAGCGAACACCTGAACTTCCTGAAGACTGAGACGCGCGCGATGGTGTTTTACGAAGCGCCGCACAAGCTTGTGCGGACGCTTCGGGATATGCTCGACACATTTGGAGACCGCGAAATATCGGTGTCGCGGGAGCTTACGAAACTGCATGAGGAGACGCTTGGCACAACGCTTTCGGAGGCGCTTGCAAAATATGAGAGCGCGCCGCCGAAAGGCGAATTCGTGCTGGTTATATCCGGAAAAATTCCGCAGATGAAAACTGCGCCCGACGAAGCGGACGCGGCGGAGCTGGCGCGGCGATATATAGCGCAGGGAGTGTCGGCGAAGGATGCGGCGCGGCGCGCTGCCGATGAGACGGGGACGGCGAAAAACGCAGTATACAGAGCGATTGTTACTCAGCCGGAAGAGTGAATATATCCTCAAGCGCTGATGACGGGATCGTTATTGTGATTGTGGACATGGAGTATGGCGCGATAGTCAGCGGCGGGAAGTGGAACGCAAGCCCGTAAGGCATGATTGTAAAGTAATCCTCCGGAAAGTTTTCGCGGAAATATTCCGCCGTATTGGGGAAAAACAACTCAGCGCCGGTCTCCTCAACGTATTCGTCAAACAGCGCTGCGATCCGCCCGATATACTCCGCGCGCGGCGCGGTGAAAAATTCCAGCAGCGGCGCTCGCCGTCCCGACGGCAGGACAAAAGTCTCGCAAGTGATGTCAGCGCTCTCATGAGCGCCGCCGGTATCCGCGGTGATTGTTCGCAGAACGCTCAGCAAATGGTCGGACTGGAACGTGATTTCATATGTGTCGCCGAGAGTATAGCTAACGCCGGGGGAAATGTCGTCATATTCCGCAAGATCAGAGGCGAGATTGCGGGCGGTGTTTTTGAATGCGGACATGACCTCGGAATAGTATGCGTCAACCGCGGCGGATACGCCGCCGGGATACGCGGCGTATGCGGAGAGCGCGGCGCCGTTTTTTATGGGGATATCTTCATAATAAACGAACGCGCTATCCTCAGCGGGTTCGGTTGCGGTGGGAACGGCGTCTGAAGCGCCAGGCGCGGACGGCGCAAGTGCTGACGGGGGATTTGCGGTCACGGCGGGAGGATTTTTTGCGCCGCAGGAGTGCAGAAAAACAGCTGTGAGAAGGATTGGCATAAGGATGGCTGCGCGCCGCTTCACCGTATTTTTCATAACGCGAGCCTCCTCCAGCGTAATTTTTTGGAAAACCTATTGACAAATTGTGATTTTTTTTCGATAATGTCAGTGTCATGCGGAGTTTTGACACATAATAGATATTATATAGCATACCACAATTTTAGCGGCGAAGATAGGCAAAAATAGTTACAAAATGGAGACAGAATGATGAAAAAACAATATGAAGTAACGCGCGAAATTTTCAACAAGTGCTCCGGCAACCAGATGCGCGACGTGTTTTTCGAGGAAGCGGAGGTGGATTCCAACGAGCTTCAGCAATACGCCATGCAGTATGCCAAGGGGAAGGACGTTATGTGCGAGCGATTTGACGGGACGCCGGGCGTTGTGATTTTCGAGCTGAACGTTGACGGACTCAAGCAGAAAATTACGTTTTGCGAGGCATAGCGCGGACGCCTGAGTGATAAATGAAACCATGGTAAAGTGCTTTCTGAACCTCAGCCAGACGAGCAGCTTTACGGAGACCGCCCGGCAGACATATATGACGCAGCAGGCAGTCTCTAAATACATTGCGAAGCTGGAGGATGACCTTGGCTTCCGCCTGTTTGTCAGGACGCATCATTATGTGCGCATGACACAGGCGGGGGAGAATTATTATGCGCTGTTTTCCCGGTTCGCGCAGGACTTTGCGGAGGTGACGGAGGAGACGCGGCGGCACTATTCTGCGCTGCCCGACTCGCTGAAAATCGGCTATCTTGAGTGGCTGGAGTTGTCCGGCGTTCTCTCCGGCGGACTTAAAGCGCTGAAGGGCGAGCGTCCGGATCTGAGATTTATCGGGGAAAAATATCCTCAGGCGGAACTTGTTGATCTGTTCTTGGCGCGCAAGCTTGACCTTATCATTACGTACATGGAGTTTGCGCCGCGCGTGCGCGGAGTTTTGCGGCGGCGCGTTCTTGACACGCCGCTTGTTCTGCTTGTGTCGCCGGAGAATCCCAGGGCGGCGCATGACGCGACAGTCGCGGACTTTCGGTCAGAGCCGTTTATAAAGGCCGCGGCAAGCCGCGAAACGCTGTCGGAATCGCGCCGCCGCGCGAGGCGGCAGTGCGCCGAGCTTAATTTTACTCCGTCGGAGATACACATCGCGCCGAATTTAGAGTCGGCGTATATGGCGACAGAGCTTGGGCAGGGCGTTCTTGTTTCCACAATGCTCAGCCGCATGAGTCTGCACAGCCAGCTGCGCAGCTATCCGATCGGCAAGACGGAGGAGCTTGCCTGCTTCTGGCACGAGGACACGGAAAATACCGCGGCGGCGCGCTTTGCCGGGCTTATCGCGGACGGCGCCCCGGCGGAGTATGTATGACGAGTGATATTACTGTCGTCTCGTTTGTCGCATATTCCGGAACGGGAAAGACTACGCTTATTGAAAAGCTTATCCCTCTGCTTTGCGCGCGGGGGATGCGCGTCGCCGTCGTAAAGCACGACGCGCACAGCTTCAGCATCGACAAGCCGGGAAAGGATTCGTACAGGTTCTCGGCGGCGGGCGCTTCCGTCACGGCGATTGTTTCCGGAGCGCGCGCGGCGATTATGGAAAACCGACCGGTGGATTTTGACGACGTACTCTCTCGGATAGGGAACGTCGATATTATCATAACGGAGGGCTACAATACCGGACCGTATCCGAAGCTTGCGCTGCGCCGCGCGGGAGGAGAGTTTCCTGCCGCCGTTGAGCGATGTATTGCGCTGGTGTCGGACGATGAGGCGGATAAAAACCGCGAAAAAAACGCTGTCCCATGGTTTCACATTGACGCGGCGGCGGAAATCGCGGAATTTTTGGCGGAGAGGGTGAGAAAAATTGAGCGGGGATAAAGAGTGGACAAAAGTCAAATATAAAATCGGCGATGTGGCGCGGATACTGGGCATCTCGCCGGATCTCATACGCTATTATGAGGAGAAGGGCGTCGTCAAGCCGGGCAAGGATCCCTCAAACAATTATCGTTATTACGACACGTGGGACATCAATTATCTCATCGATTGCCTGTGGTATAAGAATTTCGGCTTCGGGATCGAGCATATCGCGCGGCTTGTGACGCAAACGAGCTATGACGCGCTTGTAAAAACGCTGGAGGAGCGGAGCGAGCAGCTGCGCGAATCCATAAAGCTGCAAGAATTATTGCTTCAGAGAATCGAAAAGTTTACGTCCCGTCTGATTGAAACAAAGAGCTATGTCGGCAGGTTCGAGCTGCGCGAGAACGCGCCGTTTTGCTATTATATCAACCGTCATAACGGCGAATATGACAAACGCACCGACACGCAGGAGCTGTCGCGGCGCTGGCTTAAATACATGCCGTTCACAAGGCGATATTTTGAGATACCCCTCTCCGCGATGACGGGCGCGCGCGATGATTATGAATGGGGTTTTTCCGTGGGGATGCAGTATATTGAGGAATTCGGGATCGAAATAAAGCCTCCGATAATCGAAATGACGCCCCGTTATTGCATACATTCCGCATTCAAAAGCACGGGACACCGCGGAGAGGAGGTTCACACGCGCTTTTCCGCGCGCAAGCTGGATTTCCTGCTCGATTATGCCAAAACGAACGGGCTCACTCCGTCGCGCGGCGCATTTGGAAATCTTGCGTGCAGCGTCATGGAAAACGGCGAACAAACCGGCTATTTCGAAGTGTGGATGCCGGTTGAATACAATGATAACGCGAGGAAATTAATGGAGGGGCAGCGATGAAAACGACCACAACGATTGATACGCGCTATCCAGAGTGTGACAAGATGGGAATAATTCACCACGCTGTGTATCCTGTGTGGTATGAGGTTGCGCGTATGGAGTTTTTTGCGGCGCTAGGCTTTTCATTTACAGACATGCAGGCGCTGGGCGTGAACCCCGCGATGGTTGATCTGCACTTGCAGTATAAGGCGCCGGTCGGATATCCCGGGACGGTGACGATCACGACGAGCATTGCGCAGGTGGCGCCGCGTAAGCTCTTGCTGCGTTATGAGCTGCGCGGCGCTGACGGAGAAATTGTGAATCTTGCGGATACTTTCCACGTTTGGACGGGATCTGAAGGCCGGGCGTATAATATAGAGGAGAATCTGCCGGAGGTTTATGCAAAGCTCCGGGCGGCGGCGGATCAATAACGCGCCGAAAAACAGCGCGGGGAGGGAACACAAGACTATGTCTCTCCCCGTTTTTGATTGCGGCGCGCTGCTTACCTCTTGCGCGGTATCACAAGCATCGCCCCTTCTGACAGCTTTGCGTCGTCGTCGAGGCTGTTCGTGTCGCTCACAAGATCCGGCGTCGCGCGATAGCGCTTCGCGACGCTCCACAGAGTGTCGTTTTTGCGAGCGCGGGCGATGACAAGGCTCGGCGCGCCGGAGACGTTTGCGTTTGTGTCCTCGTCAAGCGTTAAAGCCGAAACCGGATTGAGTCCGAGCGTGCTGTTCACGGTCACGCAGATCTCGACTGGGACGCGGATTTCTATTCCGCCGTCGCCCGCCGCACCGTATGCGTCGCGCCCGATTTGCGCGGTGACGCCCGCGTTCGCGCCGGGCAGAGAGCCTTTTACTTCGAACTTGCCGCTTGCGGAGAGCGGCTGTCCGTCGCCGCTGATATACAACGCGGAAACGTATACGGGAATGACAAACTCCGTGCCGGCGGCATTGTTTTCCGCAGATCCCGCGCGGGAGGAGACGGAGATTATGCGCGAAACTCCGCTTGCCGGGAGAACGCCGCGCAGCACGGTGGAGGTCGGCTCCAGCTTTTTGCGGTTCTCAAACGAGATTGCGGCATTCACTGGCGTGACCTCGAATTTTGTGCCGTAAGCGTCCGCAACGTAAGAGATCTTTCGCTTTGAGACGGCGACGACCTGACCGACGGCGTGAATTTCGATCGAAACGCGTTTAGCCGTGCTTCCGCTCTCGAAAATCGGCTCGATATAAGATCCGGTGAGCAGCGGGATAAGCTCAAATTCGCTCTCCGCGCTCGCGCCCTCAAGCTCGATTATCTGCGAGAACTCTGACTGGAGCGATGCCGGGGCGATCTCGCCGTCCGGTGTTGCATAGAGCAAATCAGTGTGCGCCACGCCCTTGAAGATCAGCTTTGAGCCTACTATTTTTGGTTCCTCCGGCACGATTTCCGTGCGGCAGGAGAGAATTTCCGCAATCGGCGCGTTGGCGTTGGGCAGGGCGTATTCGTCCGTGATCACAAATGTCTTTTCGCGCACGTCAGTCGGCAGGGAAAGCTCTGAACTTGCGCTGAGCAGTTCTATATCCTCGTCGTCGCTCTCCGGCGCGGTGGGAATTTCAGCGCTGCTCTCGCGATAGCACCCCAGCTGCGCCGCAATGCTCACACGGACGGAAACCTTGCGCGGATTTGCGGCGTTTGCCTCGACCTTCAGCGCGCCTATGCGCGCCGTGACCCGCGCGTCGGCAGTGATGCGCGGATCGGCAGCCGACAGACTGTAGGGCACCTCGACTGCGACGCGACGTACAGAGCTGTTGTCCTCCGGAGAGTAGAGCACATACGCGCGGGCGATGCCGCGGACTGTGACGCGCCCGCTGTCGGCGTCCTTTTCGCGCACCATCACCTCGGCGTCGGCATGGACAATGCGCAGAATGTCCGGCAGGGCGTCGGGCACGATCATCTCCATTGTTTCCTCTGCCGAGAGATTCTCTGTCAGAATATGTTCGGCGTAAGACAATTTTTCATTGCCAAGTGAAAGTTCCATAGGCGTATCGCTCCTTCAAAATACTCGGATAGTTCGATTGAGTATATGTACTAGCGCCGAGGCTTAGAACTCGCGGTCAGGAATGGGCGGCGCAGATGCCCGCCTGTGAACATATGCGCCCGGATTTACCTGAGGCAAAAGCAACTCGCCGCCGCCCCAAACGCCCGCGTTATAATGCGGGCATAGGAATTTGCACTCGGTGCGCGCGGGGGGATGCTTGACTTTCGCGGGTTTTTAATGGTATAATAAATAAAATATGTATTCATGGCGTCTAAGTCGGGCGGAGAGCCGCTGATTAAATTGGCGGAGGAGTGATTAATACGAACCAGATAGAAGAAAGCGGCATGACGCTGCGAAACGTCACAGTCCGCTATGGCGCGACGACGGTGCGCGAGCTGCTGGAGCATGGATATTCCCTTGCGCCGGAAAACGCGGATTGCCGGGGCATGGAATATAACGCGCAGTCGCAAACGGCGATGTGCGGCTTCTTTCAGGGCGCCGTATACATGGGCGAGCTTGTGTTTTACAACCTGTCCGCAAAGCCGGATTTATCTGATTTGCCGGGGCTGTCAATCGACCTTGCGCTTCTGTGGGATGACTCTCTCCGCGCCAAAACAGATAAACGCGCAAAACCGCGTCCGGGGCACAGCGCTAAAAAGACATTTTTCAAAAAACTTACGCTTACGCTTTTGATACACGGCTCGGCGGCCGCGCTGTTTTTTGCGGCTTATCATATTCCGGCGCTGCTTTCGGTTTTGCGGCAATCGGAACGAAAGTACAACGGAGGGATGAGCTTTCCGCCCGGTATGCTGCTGCTTGTTCTGCCCGCAATGCTTATGGTTCCGGTTTGGGGTGTTCACACGCCGGGAGGCGGAAGGCGGTATGCCGGCGCACCCCGCGCTTTGCGGATTATTGGTTTTTCACTGTGGATTATTCTGAACGTCGTATTCACAGCGGCGTATTTTTTTCTGATCGATGCATCTATGAGCGGTATTTAACGCACGGAATTGTTTTAAGAACGAGCAGATTTCAAGTGACGCGAAAACTGATTTACAAACTCAACAATCAAGCGTAAAACGACGTATTCGCGAGAAAACGAGAGATATATGCAAAGCTTGAATGAAAATCGCAAAATCGGTGTTGACACGGGGAAATAAATGTGCTATATTTCTTTAGCGATTAAAGTTTTAATTACTCGGAATAGGGGAGTTTTACAAAAATGTCTACCACACTTGCGAAAAAGGAGACCGTTTCCCGTAAATGGTACATCCTTGACGCTGCGGATAAGCCCATTGGGCGCACCGCTGTCATTGCCGCGACGCTTCTGCGCGGCAAGCACAAGCCGGACTACACGCCGAACGTTGACTGCGGCGATCATGTTATTATTGTCAACGCGGAAAAGGCGGTACTGACCGGCAACAAGCTCACTCAGAAGTATTACCGCCGCCACAGCGGATGGATTGGCGGCCTGAAAGAGATCCAGTACAGCCGGCTTATGACGACGAAGCCGGAGCTTGCCATGCGCCTTGCCGTCACGGGAATGCTCGCGAAGAACTCGCTTGGCCGCGCGAGCGCCGTGCGTCTGCGCGTATTCAAGGGGGCGGAGCATGTCCACGCCGCGCAGAAGCCTGAAGCCTGGACCGATAAATAAGGGAGGACTGTATTTATGTATGAGAGCAAAAAGCCCTATCTTTA
>JAITGW010000026.1 GCA_031280325.1 Oscillospiraceae bacterium | reverse complement strand
GCGCGTAAAGCGGAGGATCGCCGTAAACCTCCGGCGCCTGAAGCATTTGCTCAAGCTCCGCATATTTTGCCTCCACGGCATCAAGCTTGTCCTGCATTGAGGTTTCTCCTTATCGTGTACTGCGTGATTTTTCTTTGCGCTCGGCGGCTCTGCCGGGGCAGCGCTGCTGTCCGCTGCGCTCGTAATAAAAGAGGTACTGCTGGGCAATGCCTGCATAGGGAGAGAACGCCTTCGGATCGAACCCGCCGGGATAATGGTTTGCGAGGGATTTTTTCATCCACGTGTCAATCGGAAAAAAGTCCAGCATGTGCAGCCCGAACAGCGCCGCGCACGAAGCGACCTTTGTTCCGACGCCGGGAAGTGACAGCAGCGCCGCGAGAGCGTCTTTTTCCGGAAGGCGCGATGCCGCGCCAAGGTCAAACGCGCCGGAGCTGACCGACAGCGCCGCGCTGTGTATGTAAGCTCCGCGGTATCCAGCGCGCAGGGACGAGAGCTGCTCCGGAGACAGATCCGCGACGCGCTCCGGCGCGGGAAAGGCATAAAGCCCATCTCCGATCGCCTCTCCGCACAGCCGGCACAGCGCTTCAATGATTTTCTTGATGCGCGGGATGTTGTTGCACTGCGAGACGATGAAAGAACACAGAGCCTCCCAAGGCTCCTGGCGCAGAATGCGGATTCCGCGCCCGAACTGCGCGGCGAGCGACATGTGCGCGTCGAACCCGAACGCGCTTCGTATCTCGCCGTAATCGCGGTCAAGGTCGAAATATTCGCGCCAGAGCGCCTCGTCGTCCGCGGCGCCGCAAAGCGTCACGCGAGCGTCGTCCCATATTATGCGCAGCGGCTTGCCGAACGCGACGCCCGCGTATTCCCTCTCGCCGGACTTGTTCCAGCGGAAGCACTGCCCGCACTCGAAAATTGGCTCCGGCGCGAAATCCTCCGGCGAGAGGATGACGATGTCGCCGTTTGAAACGGTAATTTCCATACTCAATACTCGAAGCCCGTCTTGGGGTCGGAAAACTCTCTCAGGCGCTTTTCATACGAAGCCATCGCGGCGTCCTCAAACGGAAGCGAGCAGATCGAAGCGCCGAGCGATCGCAGGAGTTTTTTTGTGAACGGCGGGTTGAGGATAAGCAGCGGACCGAGAAGATACGTCGCGAGAAAATTGTTGACGCGGAAGCCCTCGTCCGAGAGAGGGCGCCCGTCGCGCCCCGCGCCGCGCTCCGTTTTGAAGAGCGAGGGAGCGCCGCCGCCGTCCGCAATCTCCGAAAAGCGGCTGTTGAAGCCGACGATTTTAATGTCCTCAAACGAGCCGAGATAGAGTCCGTTATACCGGCGCGGAAGAAACCGCCTTGCGCTTGCGGGAAGAATGCCGAGCGCGGCAATTTCCCCGCCGTCCGCCATGATTCTTTCACAGAACAGTTCAAGTGCGTTGCCTGTCGCAAAAATCGCGCCGCCGGAGGCAATCCGCGCGCGCAGAGCGTCCGCGTACTCCCGCAGAGCGCCGATCGCATACTCCTGGCTCCGCTCCGTCATGGAGCCGAGGTAAACAAGGTCGACACGCTCACGCGTGAACGCGGGCGGCGCGCCGAGCGGAGTTTCGATTACGCGCGCTCCCGCCGCGCGGGCAAAATAAGACACGTTTGCCCGGTCGCCGAAGAGATTGCAGATTTCAGGATATAAAGCCTCGATTATCATACCGCGCCCGCCTTTCCCGCGGCAGCTGCCGCCGCTCTGCCGCGAACCTTATACGCAAGGTCAATCGCGTCGGTGCCGTAAAGTATATACACGCTCCCGCCGGGGGGATATTCAAGCGCGTCCGGAGCGTCCGTCTCCTCCGCGACGCAGCGCAGACGATTCTCCGGCACGCCGGCAAGCAGAAGACGCAGGAAATAGTCAGGCGCGCGCGGTCCCGTCGCGACGATTCTCGTGATCTCGTCCCGGTTCAGAAACTCAAAATCACAGTCGTACAGCCAGCAGGTGTTTTCGGACCAGCGCCTGTTGTCGGAAAGATTGTTCATCATGAGGATTATTTCCTTCGTTCCGCCGCGAGAGCTGACATAGTCAAACGCGCGCGAGCTTGCAAGCGCGTTGCGATCCTTGGACATCTGCATAATTATATCGCTTTTGCCGGATTTTACGGCGTTATAGCGCGACTGAGTGATTTTTGCCTGCCCAAGGGCGCGGGTAACGTCCGCGCGGTCAAAGCCAAGCTCGCTCAGCGCGCCCGCCGCGCAGACGAGATTATAGGCGTTGAACACGCTGTCGGAAAGCAGACGGTATTTATCCGCGCCGCCGCGCGCCGAAAACGTGATTGTCAGGGCGTCAAAATCCGCGTCAAAACCAGCATAGTCATATTCCGGGCTTGACCAGCCGCATTTTGTGCAGCGGCACCGCCCGATGTGGTGATACCTGCGGTAGTCATACTCCAGCTCCGCGCGGCATTCCGGGCAGACGCGCATGTCGCAAATAAGGTTCGGGCATGCTGACACGTCCCCTGGCATTTTTTCGATTCCGAAATATTTACGGGGATTTTCAGGCTTTAGGCGCGAGGAAATCGGATCGTCGCCGTTGAGAAGAAGCGGCGTTCCGTCGGGAATCCCGCGCTCTAAAAAGTCAAAAATAAACTCCGGATGTGCGTTGCGCATAATAGAATCGCGGAAAAGGTTTGTGACCACGACGAGCGACGGACTGACTCTCGGCATAATAAGGGGAGCGAACCGTTCGTCCGTTTCAAGCACCGCGACAGGAAATTTCGATCTGCCGCGAGCCGTGACACCGCGCATAAGCGCCGCCGCGATCCCTGCCGCGGTGTTCGAGCCGAGGCGATTTGACAGTACGGGCTTGCCGAGAGAGCGCAGACAATCCTCCAGCAGGTTTGAGACGGTGGTTTTCCCGTTCGTTCCCGTGACGCAGATGATTTTTTCAGGCTTTGCCACACGCCCCAAAAAGTCCGGGCATATCTTCAGCGCGACAGCCCCCGGCAGATACGAGGCGTTGTGCCCGAAAATACGCAAAGCGAGCCTTGCGCATTTTCCCGCAAAAAGCGCGATGATGAACTGTATTTTTCCTGTCATTGCGTCACCCCTGATTGTCCGTTGTCAATTTGAATTCTTGCCGAGGCGCGGTTAATCAAAACGCCTTGAGCGTGAAATTTCGCCTCGTAATCCGTCATTATTTCGGCAACGCCGCCGCCGTGCAGATCACGCGTTACCTCCGACAGAGAAAAGCCGCACTGTGAAAAAGTCTCCAGCGAGTATTCAAACAGCGGCAAATTGTCGGTCTTAAAGCGTATTTCGCCGCCCGGGGCAAGGGTTTCGCGGTACAGCGCGAGAAATCCCGGCGAGGTCAGGCGGCGCTTCGCGCGCTTTTTTCCCGGCCACGGGTCACAGAAGTTGATGTACATGCGCGATACCTCGCCCGGAGCGAAAAGCTCCGTAAGCCGCGCGGCGTCGCGCGAGATGAAGCGAACATTCGGCAAATTCTCACGAGCCGCGCGTTCCATGGCGACAACAAGCGCGTCCGGAACCTTTTCAAGCCCGAGAAACAGCGTGTCCGGCTCCGCCGCGGCGAACTCACAGATGAATTTTCCCTTGCCGCAGCCAAGCTCCAGCCGGAGCTCACGGAAACCGGGGAACATGCCGCGCCACGCGCCGCGCAGCGCTTCCGGAGTGGACACGGCCATGTGGGCGCAGCGCTCCATACGCGGAAGCAGGTTCGGTTTTTTGCGCATTCTCACGACCGGTTACGCCTCCGCGCGTTTTTTGCGGTTCATGACGGTCACGAAAAGCAGCGCGGCCGCGAAAACGAGCGCCGCGCCGGCCGTGAAGAGATAGCGTTTGCCG
>JAITGW010000013.1 GCA_031280325.1 Oscillospiraceae bacterium | reverse complement strand
GTGGAGCGCATGGCGGCGGGAGTGTGTGCGAAACCGCGTATTTTCCGACCTTGAAAAGCGGCGCGCAAAGCTGCATTTACTGCGCGGTCTTGGGAAAATCCTGCTTGACATCGACAAGGCGATTGCCATAATCCGTGAGACGGAGGAGGAGCGCGACGTTGTCCCGAACCTCATGATCGGCTTTGGAATCGACGAGCTTCAGGCGGATTACATCGCGGAGATCAAGCTTCGCAACATAAACAAGGAATACATTCTCAAGCGAACGGCGGAGACAAGGGCGCTGGAGGAGGAAATCGCAGATCTCAAGGACATCCTGGCAAAGCCGGACAGGGTTCGCGACATCATTATCGCGGAGCTTGAGTATGACGAAAAAAAATACGGCTATTCCCGCCGCACGGAGATAATCTATGACGCGGCGGATGATCTTCCGCCGGAGGAGGAGATTGTGGAGGATTACCCGATCCACGTTTTCCTCTCGCGCGGAGGATATTTCAAAAAAATCACGCCGCTGTCCCTGCGCATGAACGCGGAGCAAAAGTATAAGGAAGACGACGGACCGAGGCTCGCGTTTCCGTCGTCAAACAGGAGCGACTTGCTTGTGTTCACCGACAGACAGCAGGTATACAAGGCGCGCTTGCGCGATTTTGAGGACGCGAAAGCAAGCGCGCTGGGCACGTTTTTGCCGTCATTTCTGCAAATGGACGACGGGGAGAGCGCTGTTTGCGTCCTTGACCCCGGAGACTATTCCGGATCCGTGATGTTTTTCTTTGAAAACGGAAAGGCGGCGCGGGTGTCGCTTGCGTCCTATGCGACGAAGACGAACCGAAAAAAGCTCACCGGGGCGTATTCCGACAAATCACCGCTTGTAGAGGTGGTGCGGCTTGCGGAGGAACGCGAGATTGCCCTGTTCTCATCGGACGGTCGCGCGCTTGTGTTTCCGACGTCGTTTCTTGCGCCGAAGCCGACGCGAAATACTCAGGGGATACAGGCGATTACGCTGCGGCGCAATACGAAATTATCCTCAGTGAAATTTTTGGAGGACACCTCGATCTCAAATCGCTCACGCTATCTTGCGCGCTCGCTGCCGGCTGCGGGGGCAAAGCTCGACAATGCCGACGCGGAGCAGAAGCAGCTGGAGCTTGAGCTGTGATTTTCCTGTATTCTTTCGGTGCGTTTATCCTCGGCTTCGCGCTTGACCTGATTCTGGGCGACCCGCAGGGCTGGCCTCACATTATCCGCGCTTACGGCTGGATCATTGCGCGGTTTGAGCGGCTGCTTTGGCCCATGAGAAACAAGCGCCGAGCGGGCGCCGTCACCATAATTTTAGTTCTGCTCACGTGCGCTGTGCTGCCCGGCGCCGCGTTGTTTGCGATTTCACGCGCGGTGCCGCCGCTTTACGCCGCGCTTGAAGCGCTGCTTGTATGGCAGCTCCTTGCCGTGAAAAGCTTGCGCAGCGAGAGCTTGCTTGTGTATACCGCGCTCGCTTCCGGCAATCTTGTCACCGCGCGCCGCGCCGCGTCCATGATTGTCGGACGGGACACGCAGTCGGTTGACGAAGAGGGAATTGCCCGCGCGGCGGTTGAAACCGTCGCTGAAAACACGGCGGACGGAATCGCCGCGCCGATTCTGGCGATTGCGCTGTTTGGCTCGCTCGGCGGAATGCTTGTCAAGGCGGTAAGCACGATGGACAGCGCGATCGGATATAAAAACGAGCGGTATATTGACTTTGGCAGCGCGGCGGCGCACCTTGACGATGCTGTTATGCACATTCCGGCGCGCCTGTGCGCGCGCATGATGATCCTCGCGGCGCGCTTGTGCGGATTTGATTCCGGGAGCGCGGCGCGAATATACCTGCGCGACAGATTCAATCACGCAAGTCCGAATTCGGCGCATACGGAGGCTGTCATGGCGGGCGCGCTGGGATTGCGCCTCGCGGGGCCCGCGTCATATTTCGGCGTGATGAATGACAAGCCGTACATAGGCGATCCGGAGCGCAAAATAGAAGCGGAGGATATTTTGCGCGCGAACAGACTGTCGCTTGTGACGGCGCTTTTGATGTTCGCGCTGGGCGCCGTGATTCGGTGCGGAGTGACGCTCGTGGTATTGTAGGCGATAAAACAGAGACGGCATCCTGCTTTTGGAAGCCGTTTTTTGATATGTTTGCCGGGAGGAGTAAAACCGCACAACGCGGATTACATCTTATAGGCAGGAACAACGGCTCCCGCCGCGACCGTTCCGCTCTTCGCTGGAAGCTCCGCAAGAAGATCGCAGAACGCGAATGACGACAGCGCGCCGCCGCCCTGCGCCCCTTCCTGCACGAAATACGCCTGAGCGTCCGCTCCGATCTCCAGATGACCGCGCAGGACGCGGCTGCGCCCGCTTGTATTCTCAAATCCGTGTTTCAGTTTGACAAAAACCGGCTCATAAGTGACGTCGCGGTGACCCGCACGGGCGCGCAGCGCGGGCTTTGCGATGTGCGTAAGCCCCATAAGCGCGCTGCCCGGGTTGCCAGACAGACTCAGGATCAGCTTTTCGCCCAATCGGCTCATAACCATTGCGCCGCCGGGCTTCAGCGTCGTTTTCCAGAACAGGATTTCCGCGCCGAGCCGCTGCGCCGCCGCGACGGAAAAGTCATAATCCCCGACGGACGCGCCGCCGGTCGTAATGAGAACGTCGCACTCATCAAGCCTCGCGCGCATCCGCGCGGCAATTTCCGTCGGCTCATCTCGAACAACGCCGGCGTTATACGCCTCAAAGCCAATATCCTCCAGCGCCGAGATGAGAACGAACACACTGCTGTTATAGATTTTCGCGGGAGGCAAGGGATTTCCCGGCTCGACAAGCTCGCTTCCCGTGTTAAGCACCGCCGCGATGGGCTTTTTGTACACCGGAACCTCACTCCGCCCGACGCTTGCAAACAGCCCGAGCATTGCGGGGGAAATTACGTCTCCGCGCCGCGCGACCAGCGCGCCGAGAGCGACGTCCTCTCCCGCGTATACAACGTTTTTTCGCGGCGCGACAGGCGCGACAAGCTTTACAGTCGCGTCCGTAAATTCCGTTTCCTCATACTTTATCGTTGCGTTCGCGCCGCGGGGAAGCGGCGCGCCCGTAAGGATTTTTGCTGCGAAGCCGGGAGTAACCGGCTTTGTCGGAGCGGTTCCGGCGGGCAGCTCTTCCGTGATTTTCAGCGTAACGGGGGCATTTTGCGACGCGTCCGCCGTATCCTCGCCGCGGAAAGCGTATCCATCGAACGGACTGCGGTCAAACGGCGGAATCGGCACATCCGCCAAAATGTCCTCAGAGAGCACTCTGCCGCGCGCCGAAGTGAGCGAAACGTGCTCGACAGGCGGAAGCGTGAACGGAACCGCAAGAAGCAGATCTCGAGCGGTTTGCGGAGCAACACCCTTTTGCATAATCAATTACCTCGGCAGTATATTATTGCGCGGCAATGCGCGCGCGTGCTTAAAATTGCGGATCCGCGCTTGATTCTCCGGCGCTGCCGCTGGTGAGCAGCATAATATCGCTGGAATCAATCGCGATTTTGAGCGTGCTTGAGCTTCCGAATTCGCGCCAGCGCGATTTCGGAAGCTCCATGCGCAGGAGCGAAAAGCTCC
>JAITGW010000152.1 GCA_031280325.1 Oscillospiraceae bacterium | reverse complement strand
GGCGCGAAGCCGCGCCCGCTGTGCCGGTGTAATCATCTGTGTTTGTCCCGCTCTCATAATTATTTATCTTTCAGCCGCCGAAGCGGCTCTTCAAATGCCGCGCCGTCATCAATTGTTCTTGTTTTTTTGATCCAAGTACTTCACGGTCTGCCAACCCTCACATATTCCCGCGCAGTTTTCGCGCAAGGCTCCTCGCCGCGATGCCTCTGTGTGAAAGCGCGTCCTTTTCCTCCGCCGTCATTTCAGCCATCGTTCTTCCCGCGCCCAAAACCTCAAACACCGGGTCATATCCAAAACCGAACGCTCCTCTCGGCGCGCGCGCAATCTCTCCCCGGCATTCTCCCTCCGCCGATAGACTTCTCCCGTCCGGATACGCGCAAACGATACTGCATACAAAGCTCGCCTGCCGATCCTCCGCTCCCTCCAGCTTCCTCAGCAGGGCGTCTATACCCTCCGCCGCCAGCGTTCTCGCGGAGTAAATTCCCGGCGCGCCGCCAAGCGCGCGGACACACAGTCCGGAATCGTCCGCAATCGCGGGAAATCCCGACGCCGCGCAATAGGCGCGGGCCTTTAGCCGCGCGTTCTCAAAAAACGTCGCGCCGTTCTCCGCAACGTCAAGCGCAAGTCCAAGCTCCGCCGGCGTCGCAATGTCAAAATCCCGCAAAAGCCGGCGCATTTCAACAATTTTCCCGGGATTTGTCGTCGCAAAAAGATATTTCATCCGTCCCTCGCCCCCGCCCGTCAATTATTCCAGCATCGCCTCTAAAAAATCATCCGTGTCGAACGGGACAAGATCGTCGATTCCCTCGCCTACGCCAATGAATTTCACCGGAACGCCAAGCGTCTTTGAAATTGGTATCACAATCCCGCCCTTTGCCGTACCGTCGAGCTTTGTGAGGACGATTCCCGTAAGCCCCGCGCTCGCGGCAAATTCCCGCGCCTGAATCAGTCCGTTCTGCCCCGTCACAGCGTCAATTACAATAAGCGTCTCACGGTCGGCGCCCGGAAGCTCGCGATCGATGATTTTGCTGATCTTCGCAAGCTCGTGCATGAGGTTTGACTTGTTTTGAAGCCGCCCCGCCGTATCAATGATGATGACGTCCGCTTTCCGCGCCTTGGCGGCCGCGATTCCGTCAAACACCACAGATGCGGGATCCGCCCCCTCGCCATGGCGGACGATATCGACTCCGCCGCGCTCCGCCCATACGGAAAGCTGCTCCGCCGCCGCCGCGCGGAACGTATCCCCCGCGACGAGAATCACGCTCCGTCCCTCTCCCCGCAGGCGCATTGCAAGCTTTCCGATCGTTGTCGTCTTTCCCACGCCGTTGACGCCAATCATCAGTATAACAGACGGAACTGTGGACAGGCGCAGCTCCCCGCCGCCGCGCGGCAGCAGCTCCGCAAGAATCCGCGCCATCGCGGCGCGAATCTCCCCTGCGGTCTTATAATTATTCGCCTTTGCCTCCGTCCTCAGCGCCTCCACGGCGCTGAGGGCAAATTCCGCGCCAACGTCAGCCAGGATCAGCTTCTCCTCAAGCTCGTCATAAAATTCGTCGTTAGCTCCGGAAAATTCCCGAAACATTCCTCCGATGTTCTTTTGGGTCTTGCCCAGCCCTTGCTTTATCTTATCAAAAAAGCCCATCAATTCTCCCTGTAAAGCATCAAATTCAGCTCTCGCCGTCTTTAACAATCAGCTTCGCTTCCTCAAGATCAACCGTCAGAAGCCGCGACACGCCCTTTTCCGTCATCGTCACGCCGATGAGCAGATCAGCCTCTTCCATGGTTCCGCGCCGGTGGGATATGACCACAAGCTGTGTTTTCGCGGACATTTTCCTCATGTACCGCGCAAAGCGCAGCACATTCGCGTCGTCAAGCGCGGCCTCGATCTCGTCAAGCACGACAAACGGCGCGGGGCGAACCTTGAGAATCGCAAAATACAGCGCTATCGCGACGAACGCGCGCTCTCCGCCCGACAGAAGCGTGAGCGTCCGCAGGGATTTTCCCGGCGGCTGCACCGCGATTTCTATACCGGAGGAGAGGACATCCTCGGGATCCTCCAGTATCAGCGACGCCTCGCCTCCTCCGAAAAGCTCAGCGAACGTCTCTTTGAAGCTTTGCTCGATAACAGAAAGCTCGCGCAGGAAAATCTCGCGCATGTTCTCCGTAATCTCAGCTATGATCCCGCGAAGCTCCCGCCCTGCCTTTTCGACGTCGTCTCTCTGTGACGCAAGGAATTCATACCGCTCGTTCACGCGCGAAAACTCCTCAATCGCGCCGACATTCGGGCTTCCCATAGCGGAAATCTCACTCCGAAGCGCGGACGCGCGCTTTTTCGAAGCGTCAAAATCCTCCAGCGGCAGGGCAAGCTCCTGCGCATTCCCGCGCGTCAGCTCATAGGAATCCCACAGCTTGTCTATTATTTGCTTTTCCTCAAGCTCATAAACGTTTTTTATCTGCTCCAGCCGTGAAATTTCGCGTTCAAACCTCACGGTATCCTGCGCTTTCTCTCGTGTCAGCCTCTCAAGCGACGCGCGCTTTGCCTCAGTCTCAAGCCGCGCCGCGACAAGCTCTCCGTCACGCGCGCGCATTGACGCAATAGTCTCGGAAAGCGCCGCCAGCGCGCTCTCGTTCTCGGAGGTCTCCTCCGCAAGCTTGCCGTTCTCAGCGGTGATCGATCTCGCTGTCTCTATCTGCCGCTCACGCTGCCCCAAAAGGTCGCGCCTAATATCAACAAGCTCGCCAAGCGCCTTTTCCTCCGATTCGCCCTCGGCGCTGCACGCTCCGATTTTCGCGCGCAAAAGCGCAATCTCATCCGTCAGCTTTTCCTGCCTCTCTGACGCCTCGGTCTGCGCTCTGCCGTGCGCGCCAAGCTCACGGCGAGTGCTGTCCTCGCTCGCTTCAAGCCGCGCCAGCTCCTCTGCAAGCTCCCGCATCAGGCGGTCGTTTTTCGCCGTCTTATCACGCTGCGCTTCCAGCGCAAGCTTCGCTGTCTCAAGCGCCGCCTCGCGCTCGGACGCCTGGCGCATAATCCCCTCAAGCGCTGAGTCGCGGCGAATCACTTCCCCGTCCTTTTCCATTATCTCGGCTTTCAGCGCCTCAAGCTGGAAATCCGCGCTCTGAGACTCACGCTTTGCCGCGGCCGACGTTTCCTCCGCCGACCTCAGCTCTTCGGCAAACTCCGCCGTTTTGGCTTTCAGTTTTTCAAGCTCCGCCGCGCGCGAAAGTATACCGCTGCCCTTTGCGGCGCTGCCGCCGGTCATCGATCCTCCGGCGTTCATCACCTGACCGTCAAGCGTAACAAGCTTAAAGCGCGCACCGTATTTTCGCGAAACGCGTATCGCCGTCTCCAGCGTATCAACGACCGCCGCGCGGCCGATAAGGCTCCTGTAAATGCCCTCATACCGCTTGTCGAACCGTGCAAGGTCAATCGCGGCGCCGATAAATCCCGCCTCGGACTTCAGCCGCTCAATATCCTCGAGCACGCTTCCGCGTATTGACGACATCGGCAAAAATGTCGCGCGTCCCGCTCCGCGGCGCTTCAGCGTCTCAATCGCGGCGCGCCCATCCTCCTCCGATGTGACGACGATATTTTGCACTGCCGCGCCAAGCGCCGTTTCAATCGCGACAGCATATTTCTCATCGGTGCGCACAAGGCTTCCAACCGTTCCGTGTATTCCGCGCAAAGCTCGCTTAGACGCCTCCGCCGCTACAAAGCGCACAGCGCCGGAATATCCCTCATACTCCTTTTCCATGTCGGACAGAAGCTTTGATCGCCCCCGCGCCGCGTCCAGGTCGCGAGCGATTTTCGCGCGCGCCTCCTCGGCTTCGCGCAGCTTTTCACGGCGGGACGTCATTTTAAGCTCCAGCCCGCGCCGAACGTTATCAAGACTCTCGCGCTCTTCCCGCGCCGCCGCGAGCGCATCTGACGCGGCTTTAAGGTCTTGCCGCGCCGCGCTGAGTTCTTCGCCAAGACGCATAATTTCTGCGGAAAGCTCATCCTCACGGTCAACCAGCTCCTGGGCGGACTGACCAAGTCCCGCCCGCGTCGCCCGCCGGTCCGCAAGGGCATACGCAACGGATTTTTCCCGCTCGATTAGCTCTAAATACGCTCTCTGCCCGGTCTCGGCGCGCGAGATCAGCTCCGCCATATCATGTTCAAGCAGCGCTGCCCGCGCGGTCGTCTCCTCCCGCTCCCGCGCAAGGCGCGCAATACGCTCCTGCCGCTGCCGTATCTGCGTCTCAACCGCGTCGTCACGCCCGCGGCGATTTGTCAATTCCTCATTTATGCTCTGCGCGCGGCGATTGTTCGCCTCTATTCTCGAGATCAGCGCGGCGATTTTTTCCCGATACTCACCGGCGTTCCGCTCAAGCTCCGAAATATTCTCGCGCAGCCGCTCCGCCTCCGCTTCACGCAGCTGTCCCACCTCGCCAAGCGCCTCCATATCGCGGTACACTCGGTCAGACTCTGCCTGCGTCGCGCGAAAAAGCGCCCGCGCACTCTCAATATCCGCGGAACTCTTCTCCGATAGCTGCTGAAGCTGCCCCATCCTGTAAGCAAAGAGCGAAACCTCTATCCCGCGCAGCTCATCCCGCAAAAGCAGAAACCGCCTTGCGACCGCCGCCTGTTCCCTAAGCGGTTCAAGCGAAAGCTCAAGCTCCGCGATTTTGTCGCCTACGCGCAAAAGATTCTCGACCGTTTGGGCAAGCCGCCGCTCAGACTCCTCCTTGCGGT
>JAITGW010000131.1 GCA_031280325.1 Oscillospiraceae bacterium | reverse complement strand
AGGACGGCTCGCCCATGACTGCGCACACAACAAATCTCGTGCCGTTTATCACCGCCGGAGCGAGCGTAAGCCTTGTCCCCGGGCGTTTGTGCGATATCGCGCCGACGCTGCTTGCGCTTATGGGAATAGAAAAGCCGGAAACCATGACCGGGAGCTGCCTTTTTGTATAGCGTCTGCCGACACAAAAAAAAGAGGCCGGCTTGAAAAATCAAGCCAGACCTTTAAGAGAGGGAAGGAAAATGTTGCGGCGGTAAATGCCCTGAAAATCCGGGGCGCTTCGCCGTAGCGGCCAGTCGCCGCCAGCAATGTTATAGTAACAGGAGAATATAGAGATACTATGAACTGAAAATTAATTTTATGTGAATATATGGGAATTCGGCGCGTCCTTTTGGCGCAAGCCGCAGCAAATTCTTTTATTACTATTGCTTTGCGAGCCTTAATGGCTAATAACAATTTTCGGAACGGAGGACGCGTTTTGCCGCGGCTCCTCTGCGGGACAGTACCCCCTCCCGCCGGAGACGCCGGCGGCTTCGGCGCCGCGTCTCCGGATTTGTCGCTCGGAATAAGCCTTCCTGGACGCTGCGCTTTGCGGAGAAGCGGGGGAAACGTAAGCGTATATAGCGGGCCGCGCGGAAGCGATGGCAAAAAGGGAAACGCCGCCGCCGCCAAGACACTCACGCCGCCGCCGCGCTCATATGCACAAAATAACTCTTCATATACAAAAAATGAATTGCAATTCCGGCGCAGTTTGTTGTATAATGCAAATAAAACAAAAACCTTACTGACATGGAGAGATTATTTATAATGGAACAAAAACAGCTTACGGGAAAGTTCTATGACATTCAGGGCTTTTCCGTACACGATGGTCCCGGAATCCGCCTGACCTGTTTTATGAAAGGGTGTCCTCTGCGCTGTATCTGGTGTCACTCGCCGGAGAGTCAGCTTTTCCCCGACGAGCTTAACTGGATGGAAATCAAATGCGTCGGCGTCGAAAAATGCGGACGCTGTCTTGACGTCTGTCCGCAAGGCGCGATCTCCGGGGGCGCTTTGAAAAAATCTCCCGCCGGAGACGATATACAGCTCGTAGCCGTTGACCGCGCGAAGTGCGACAACTGCGGCAAGTGCGCCGAAGCATGCACCTCCCGCGCGCTGTACATGTGCGGCGACGACTATACCGTTGACGAGCTTATGGAGCGTATCCGGCGCGACGTGCCCTTCTTCAAACGCAGCGGCGGCGGCGTGACCGTTTCCGGCGGAGAGTGTCTGTGCCAGCCTGAGTTTTTGCTGGAACTGCTGAAGCGCTGCAAAGCGGAGGATATTCATACCGCAGTCGATACCACGGGCTTCGTGCCGTGGAGTGTGATCGAGCCGATAATACCGTACACCGATGTGTTTTTGTATGACATCAAGAATATGGATTCCGATCTGCACAAGCAGGGAACGGGCGTCCCGAATGAGCTCATCCTTGAAAACGCGAAAAAAATCGCCGCCGCGGGCGGAAAATTCCAGATTCGCGTGCCTGTCATGACGATGTACAACGACTCAGTCGAGATGTTCGACAAGCTCGGAGAATTCCTGCTCGAGCTTGGCGGCGCCGTAGAGGTTATCCAGCTTCTGCCGTATCACAGCCTCGGCGTTGTGAAATGGGAGCGTCTTGGCCGCGGACCCGACCTCACCGACGGGAAGTTTGTGGATATTGTTCCGCCGACGGACGACCTTATGCAGGCGCGCAAAAAGCAGCTTGAGGATATGGGGCTGCCTGTTATCATACACTGAAAATTTAATCAGCGCCGCAAAAGTCCCCGCTTGCCCGACCGGGACTTTTGCGGCGAAAAAACAAAAGTACATACTACATTGGAGGAAGCCTTGAACAAATATTTCCCAAGCCTCGGCGCGCCGCTTAAAGTCGGCGGAGTCATGCTTAAAAACCGCATGATTTCCTGGCCGATGTCTCCGCCGGATTTCGGTCCGGACGGAACTCTTACAAAGGACAACATCGCCTTTTACGACCTGCGGGCCAAGGGCGGCGTCAGCGCCGTCTGCGTGTCGGAGGGTATCGTACACTTTGCCACGGGGCGCAGCCACACAAAGCAGCTTGCGCTTGACAACCCGCTGCTGCTTCCGTCGCTGACGGAAACCGCGCGGACGATACATCATCACGACTGTCTCGCGACGATCGAGCTTTCCCACGGGGGCAAATACGCCGGAGCGCGCGCGCAGGACGCCGACGGCAAGGCAATGCGGCGCTTCGGCCCGGTCGGCGAAACGCTTTCGGACGGCACGATCGTCCGCGAAATGCCGGAGGCGCTTATAATAGAGATCGCCGAGAGCTTTGGCAGAGCCGCCGCATTGGTCAAGACGGCGGGCTTTGACATGTGTCTTATACACGCGGCGCACGGCTGGCTTCTGTCGCAGTTTATGTCCCCGGCGACAAACACGCGGACGGACAAATGGGGCGGAAGCTTTGAAAGCCGTATGCGCTTCCCTCTTCTTGTCATTGAAGAAATTCGTAAAAACGTCGGATCCGGCTTCCCGATCGAGTTCCGATTTTCCGGCGCTGAGTATATCCCCGGCGGGTACGATATTGACGGCGGAATCGAGATCGCCAAGGCGGTTGACGGGCTTGTGGACATTATCCACGTTTCAGCGGGTGTGCATGAAAACCACGACGCGTTCGTCATCACGCACCCGTCGATGTTCCTGCCCCATGGCAGCAACGTGCATTTAGCCGCAAAGATTAAGCCCCACGTGAAAACCCCTGTCGCGGCGGGCGGCGGGCTGAACGACCCCGCGCAGATGGAGGAGATTATC
>JAITGW010000114.1 GCA_031280325.1 Oscillospiraceae bacterium | reverse complement strand
GTTAAAGCGCACCGTTTCAAGAACCTTCGGCGTCTCATCCGGCTCGGAAGAGGCGGGTGGCGTCTGCGCGCCGGATACTGCGGGCGCGGTCACATCCGCGCCCGCAGTCTTGTTGCAGGACGCGAGCAGGGCGGACAGGGCAAAAAGTATTGCAAGTACGGTAATTATTGATTTTTTCATGTCAATTTCCTTTCGAATTTCATTTATTTTTCACGGAATGGGTGAGCGAACCTCCGCGTGAGCTTCCCGCACGCTTCAAGGTGCGCAAGACATGCGCGCTGACACCCCTCCCCCGCGCAGAGACCGGGCGGACTTTGAAAATATTCGCGCATGTTGCGCGCGTAAGGTATCTTATCCGTAACATTTGCCGCGATCTCCTCCCGCGTCGGACGCGGAGCGCCGCTTGCGGTGTGAGTTTCCGTGCCGCCGATGATGTCGAGTGTGTATTCCCGAACGTCCTCCGGCGCGAACGGGCTAAGCGCGCCGCAATGCGCCAGAGAGCATTTCGTAACGTCAAGCCCCGCGCGCCGGATTTCGGCGACGCCCGGAACAATAACGTCGTCCGATTTTTCGCGGGCGAGCGCCCGCGCCGGACATCGGCGTATACACTCGCCGCAGCCGTCGCAGATGCCGGTTATTATCGGATCGGGCTCAAGCTCCGCCTCGGTAACGAGGAGATACAACCGCTGCGCCGGTCCGAATTCCGGCGTAAGCACGACGCGCGAGAGTCCGATTTCGCCCACTCCGCAAAGCGCGGCGGATATACGCACGTTCAGAAAAACATCCGGCTTCGGCTTATCCGCGCCGTTAGGGCGTTTTGCGGCGCGTCCGGATTCTTGACCGAGCCACGCCCCGTCGTGAAGCACCGCGGCGGTCTCAAAACCTCTATCCTCAATAAAGCTTGCGAGCCTCCGCTGAAGCATCGGCGCCGCGTGATTATTTATGTCGGCAAAGCCTGTGAGCGTATATCCCGCGTAATATGTACCCTCCTCAACGCCGCGCCAGTCACCGCGGTGAACGCGGAATCCGACGCATATAACGCTTTTTGCCCTGGGCATTATCATGCGCGGGTCACGCTCCGCCGGAGCTGAGTTCCAGCGGTTGACAGAGCCGATCCCGACGACGTCCGCGCCGAATCCGCGCGCCGCGTCTTTAACCTCTTTGGAAGTGAGGGGCATTTTCTCGCCGCCTTCCTTATGATATATTATACCTATCTGTTTGATATGCTTTATGATATTACATAGGGCCGCGTTTGTCAATAGGTTTTGATAAAATAATTTATTGTTTACCTATCGGTTAAGTGTGCCGGCATTCAGACAAAAAGCGTGCGCGACCGTAAAATACGGCCGCGCGCAACGCTTTTGGATAGATTGATCTTGATTTTTGCGACACTCCTACCAATCCCGGCTTTTCAGCCGCGATTTGCCCAGGTAAACAGCCTCGCAGTTTAATGGTATACCGCTTTTTGCGAAGCGTGACGGTTATCTCGTCAATGCGTCGGCGCCCAAACCTTCGCATGATCGATTAAAACATCAGTATCGCTTTTGGCAGATAAACCTCCGGTCTGCAAAAGTCTCAGCCCCGGCGCGCACCAGACCGGTAACGCGCGCCGGGCGAAAAAGGTCCGAAAATCAGCTCCCGTATTCGATGTGCGAAAGCACATAAAGCGCCGGAACCCGGGGGTTTAAGGAGGAGAAATATGTACCCGTCTCCGTCGCTGCTTTCCGTAATATAAGCTGTCAGCAAGCCGCGGGCGGCAAATGTGGAAAACCCAAACGGAAGAACGGCGCAGAGCAGCGCAAGCAAAGCGGCAAAAAACACAACATATGCCGCGCCGCTCCAAATTGCCGCAAAATTCATCAATGCCGTGCCCCCTCCTAAAATCTCCCACATCTTGGGCGGATATAATCCACCCAATACTAATTATAGAAGAGTATAACATCAGCGCAAATAAAAAGCAAGCAAATTTTCACAAAATTCGCCGGCTTTTTATTTATTTCTGTCTATATATTGTGGTTGCGTCAATTTTCGCCTGCGGCTGTAAGGATGGCGCATTTTGTGGAAAACTCCGCAAGCTTACGCAAGCGGTGGTTAAGGCAGGACTTTGATACCGAGGGGGAGAGAGAGGCGGCAAGCTCTGTTATCGACAGCTCCGGACTGCGCAAACGCGCCTCGGCTGTTTCGCGCAATTTATCGGGCAAACGCTCAAGCGCGCCGGCGCGCTGAATTGCGAGTATCGCGGCAAGCTGCTTTTCGGCGGCGTCCACGGCTTTTGTGACGTTCGCGGTGTCGCAGTTGACGCGGCGGTTGACCTTGTTGCGCAAATCCTTCTCAAGCTTCATGTTCATCAGCTCCATGGCTGATACACCCGCTCCGATAAGCGCCAGAAAATCCTCAATTGCGGAGCTTTTTTTGAAGTAGGTCACAAAATTCCCGCCGCGCACGGCTGATTTTGGCGCAAATCCCGCCTCGCCAAGGAGGGCAAGAGTCTCTCGGCCCACGCTGTGGTGCGGCGTTGCAAGCTCAAGATGATAGTCCCGCTCGGGCGACGAAACGCTGCCTCCCGCAAGGAACGCACCGCGCAAAAGCGACGCGCGGCAGCAATCCTCTTCAAGTGCGCCTAAATTTATATGGTGCGACACCGTCTCCCGCGCCGAAAATCCGAACGCGCCGAATATAGCTTCAAGCTTTTCCGGAACGTGTATCAGCAGCGTTCGCTTTCCGCTCTCCGGCGCGCGTTCCTCATCAAACTCGATGCCAAAGGCGCGGCGGAAAAGTGCGCGGGTTCGCGCTGAAAACTTCGCGCTCTCGGTGATTATACGTATTTCCTTTTCCGAGAAAGTGTTGCAATATAACAGTATTCCATAGCTTTCCGCCGCGGCGCAGCACACCCGCGGCAGCGGAGCGCGGCAAAGCTCCGCCTTGACAGTCTGTGCAAACGAGCTCATACGGGCTTATCAATATCGCGGTGGACACAATCGCTTGGATAACCCTCGGCCTCCAGGTGTTCGCGCAGGGCGCGCGCAAAGGAGACTGAACGATGCCGCCCGCCGGTGCATCCGATGCACACGATGAGATAACGCTTGCCCTCCTTGATGTACAGCGGCAGGAGAAAATCCATCATGCCAAAGAGCTTTTCGGCGAACTCCCGCGCTTCTTCGCTTGTCACTACATAATCATAGACGCGGTCGTCCATCCCGGTAAGCGGACGCAGTTCCTCTACATAGTGCGGATTCGGGAGAAAGCGCACGTCAAATACAATGTCCGCCTCCGCCGGAATTCCGTGCTTGAAGCCGAAGGATTTGACGCTGACCGAGAGCGGCCGGCGCGCCGCATCGCTCGGGAATATGCCGATAATGCGGTTTTGTAAATTGCCGAGCGTAAGGTTTGTTGTATCAATAATCTCGTCGGCCGCGCCGCGTATCGGCGCAAGCCGCGCGATTTCCTCGCTGACCGCGCCCTCAAGGTTGTGCCCCTCCGGATCAAGAGGATGACGTCGGCGCGTTTCCTTAAAGCGCTTGACGATCGTAGCCGTATCCGCCTCCACAAACAAGATTTTATAGCCCAGGTCAACATCCGCAAGGCTCTTGAGCGCCTCGACCAGCTCGTCCGCGTGACCGATTGTGCGCATGTCCGCAACAAGCGCGACGCGCTCATATTTCTCATGGGCGGCGTTGATCAGCTCTGCAAACTTTGCCATCATCGCCACCGGCATGTTGTCCACGCAGTAGAAGTCCATATCCTCCAATACAGCCGCGACGCGGGATTTTCCCGCTCCGCTGAGTCCGGAAATTATGAGAATATCCATTCCTTCGCGCTCCTCTCGCTTCTCTGTAGTCAGCCGCCGATTATCTTAATTTCCGGCGTCAGCGTAATGCCCGTCTGCTTATACACCGTCTCCTGAACATGCGCAATCAGGCGCACAACGTCCGTGAACGACGCGCCGCCGCGATTTACAATAAATCCGGCGTGCTTTTCCGAGACCTGCGCGCCGCCAATTGCAAAGCCGCGCAGTCCCGCCTCGTCAATCAGCTTTGCGGCAAATCCGCCCGGCGGGCGGCGGAACGCGCTCCCCGCGCTGGGCAAGTCAAGCGGCTGGCTGGCGCGCCGCCGTTCCACAAGCTCTCGCATTTTCGCTTTGATTTCCTTGGAGGGAGCGGGGGAGAGGGTAACGTTTGCCGATAGAATAATCTTGTCTCCGCCGGAAAAACAGCTGCGGCGATAAGAAAAGTCAAGCTCCGCGCCGGAATATGTCTCGACCGCGCCTTCGCGTGTCAGCGCAGTGACGGAGGCAATCACACAGCCAAGATCGCT
>JAITGW010000008.1 GCA_031280325.1 Oscillospiraceae bacterium | reverse complement strand
CCATCGTCCGCGACATCTTGCGCATGAAGCTTGAAGGAACGAGCGCGGTACGGATTGCCGATACGTTGAATGCGCTCGGCGTACAGTCGCCTTATATGTACAAGAAAACGCACGGTTTGCCCCACCCCAGAAACGGGTTCGCCGATAAGCCCGACGCGAAGTGGTCAGCAACGACCATACTTCGCATACTCGGCGACGAAACCTACACGGGAACGCTCATTCAGGGGCGGCAGGGCACGCTGAACTATAAGATAAAAGACCTTATCGACAAGCCGGTGTCGGAGTGGAAGCGCACGGAAAACGCCCACGAAGCCATTATTCGGAAGCGTGACTTCGATTTGGCGCAGAGGATAATGCGGCTGGACACGCGCACCGCGCCGAATAGCGATAAGGTGTATATGTTCTCCGGCGTACTGATTTGCGGGTGCTGCGGCGAACGCATGACCCGCAAGTCCGTACCCGGCAGGGACGGCAAGAAGTATCACTACTACTATTGCCCGACCACCAAAAAGCGCGGCTGCCTGAACGCGCCGTCCATCAAAGAGGACGAACTCGCCGAGTGCGTACTGGAGAGCGTGAAATCGCATATCGCGAACATAGCGTCGCTCGAAACCATACTCCAAAGCTCGGACGGTCAGCGCGTTACCAACGCCCTCGTCAAGCAGTACACCGAGCAGATAGCCGAAAACGAGCGTCAGCTTATGCAGGTAGCCGGATTCAAGACCCCGCTTTACGAGAACCTGATTAACGGGGTTATCGAGAAAGAGGACTACAAACTGCTGAAAGCCAAGTACGCCGCAGATGAGGAACGTCTGCGCGGGGCAATCGAAACGCTGAAAGCCCAGCTTGACGATGTGATGTCCGGCAAGTCGGAGCGGCTCAAATGGGCGGATACGTTCAAACGCTTTGAGGGGCTGACCGAACTTGACCGCCGCATCGTGGCAAACCTCATTCAGTCAGTCCGCATATTCTCAAAGACGAAGTTGGAGATTACGTTCAACTATCAGTCGGAATACGAAACCGCAAGAGCGTTGGCGGGGAATGAGGGGGTGGCGTAGTGGCTCGCAAAAGCAGAAAGAATACGGAAGCCGCCGCCGCTTCCGAAACCGCCGTACTGACTTATCGGGCGGCTGGTTATGTAAGGCTGTCCGTCGAGGATAACCACAAGAAAGGCGATTCGCTTGAGACCCAAAAGGCTCTGCTCTCGAACTTCATCGAGCTTTCGACGGACATAGAGCTTGCGGATTTCTATGTGGATAACGGCGCGACGGGCACGACGTTCGACCGCCCGGCGTTTAACAAAATGCTCTCCGACGCGGAGAGCGGGGTCATCAACTGTATAATCGTGAAAGACCTCTCGCGCCTTGGCCGCAGCGCCATCGACACGGGGTACTACATTGAGAAGTATCTTCCGTCGCTGGGTGTGCGTTTTATCGCCATAAACGACGATTTTGACTCCGTACACGATATGGAGAACGGCGCGGGCGTGATTCTGCCGCTGAAAAACATGATAAACGAGGCTTACGCCTTGGACATCGGGCGCAAGATTCGGGCACAGCAGCAACAAGCGATGAAGTCCGGCGAATATGTCGGTGCAAAACCACCGTATGGCTACATCAAAGCCCCCGACAACTGCCACAAGCTCGTCGTAGACCCGGAAACGTCGGCGGTTGTTAAGCAAATTTACGGGTGGGCGCTTGAGCGGGACGGCTACATCACGATTAGCCGCCGCCTTAACGAGATGGGAGTTGAAGCGCCGTCTGTCTATGCCCAACGCAAAGGCATTTACACACAGCGTAATATGCGCGACGGAATCTCCTGGCATCCGAGGACTGTTAGCCTTATTTTGAGCGATGACGTCTACGTTGGAGACATGGTGCAGGGGAAGTCGCAAACGCTGAACCATAAGCAGATACCCACCACTCCCGACAAGTGGATTATCGTCCGCGATACCCACGAGCCGATTGTGAGCAGGGAGATGTTCGCGGCGGTGCAGGCGCACCGCGCACATGTTTTTGAGGAATCAAAAAAGCAGCTCTCCACGCCGCACAATTCAAACATTTTCAAGGGCAAGATATTCTGCGGGCATTGCGGCATTTCTCTCAGCCGGAACCGATATAACGTTGTTTCAGGTAATGAGGTCTAGCGCAGCTGAAAGTTCAATGCCTCCGCAAGCTCAATCAGCAGATCAAAATTATCCGGGTCGAGCGCGAGCCCGGCGCGAGCGGCGGCAGTCGTCTGCGTGTCCGGCGTATCGTGAGGCGCACCGAAAAACTGACTGTCTCGACCGGCGTGCACGTCGGAAAAATACACGTGAGTATACCCGTGCGCCGAGTCTGACGTGTTTCCGGAGTGTGAATACGCGTGAGGCGAGCCGTGGGAATGCTCATGCGGAAGCTTGTGCGACATTTATTTTTTCTCCTATTCCATATAGCTTTTTCGGTCGCCGCTCCTGACGGCGGAGGAGCGATATTCAACATAACCGCAAATCAAGCGGAACGCGAGTGCGCAAAGCGTAATACATAGTCCGGGCGCGAGAAACCAGTTTAATGCGCCGCGTGCGAAACCTCCGTTGCGGTACGCGAAATTTACCATGCCGCCCCAGGTCACGCTTGACGGATCGCCAAGCCCGACGAAGCTGAGTGCGGATTCCGTCATCATACAAGCGGAAACGGAGAGTATTCCGCGCGCAAGCGCGATGTCCGAAAGGTTTGGGAGGAGGTGCTTCAGCAGTATGTATCTTTTTGGAATTTGCAGTATTACAAGTTGTTCTACAAACGGCGTTTGCTTCAGCTGCGCCGTTCGTGTCCGCACGGCGCGGGCTGTCGGACACCAGCCGAGAAGCGCGATAACGAGCGCGATTTTGCCGGCGCCGGCGCCGAGAAAGCTCGCGACTACAATTGCGGCGGGCAGCATCGGTATCAGCAGAAATACGTTGATTATTCCGCCGGCAATTTCGCCCGCCGCGCCCTTCAGGTATCCCGCAAGCATACCGATTGCAGTCCCGATTCCAAGCGAAATTGCCGCCGCGGTTAAGCCTGTTACAAGCGTATTCCGGGCCGCGTAAACGAGCTCGGAAAAAATGTCATAGCCCATGTCGTTTGTGCCGAGCAAATGCTCGGCGGACGGTTTGAGCCACGCCCGGGATATTTCCTTGACGTCAAACGGAGCAATCGCGTCCGGAAACAGAGAGAACGCCGCAAATATCAGCAGCAGCAGCATTCCGGCAGCGAGCGACAGCCGCGCGCTATTCCGTCTCATAAACGCCGAGCCTCACTTTCGGGTCAATCGCAATACACACGAGTCTTGTCACAATATCAGCCGAGATAACCGCGAGAGCGGAAACGAACAGACAGCCCTGCATGGTCGGGAAATCCCGCGCCGCTATTGAGGCGGTCATGAGCTGACCCATGCCGCGAATAGAAAACAGATTTTCCGCAATAAGCGAGCCGGACAGCACAAAACCGACGTTCAGCCCAATCATCGTGACGAATGTCTGACTGACGTTGCGGAAGATGTGACAGAACCTGATCCGCCGCTCCGAGATGCCCCTCGCCCTGGCATAGATGACGTATTTCTCATCGATGGCAGCCGCCGTCTGATTGCGGAGTATGAGATATTTTCCCGGCATTGCACCGAGCGACAGCGCGGTAATGGGCAGAACAAGATGAGACAGTCTGTCCGTGAGGGCGTTTTTTGGTGCAGCCGACGCAAGTCCGCCGAAAGGCAGCCAGCCAAGCTTGTAGGCGAACAGCGTAATTATCAGCATTCCGATTAGAAATCCCGGCACGGCGTTAATAATTATTGCCCCGCCCGTGAGCACGGAATCCGCTGCGCTTCCGCGCTTTGATCCGGCGTACAGCGCAAGCAGCATTGCGAGCGCGCTTGATAACGCGACCGCGGGCAGCGTGATGGACAGCGTGTTTGACAGCCGCTCCGCAATCATGTCGCCGACGCCGCGCTTATAGTGATACGAATAACCCAAGTTTCCGCGCAGGAGCGCGGAAACATAGCGTCCGAACTGTGCGTACAGCGGATCGTCCACCCCCAGCTTTTCGCGGTACATCCTGTATTCCGCCTCGCTCACGAGGTCGTCCTCCAGACCCGTCAGCATGAGTACGGGGTCGCCGGGCATCAGACGCGGCAGAAAGAAGTTCACCGAGACTATCACCAGAAGGCACACGAGCGCCGAGAGAAGCCCGCGAACGGACTGTATCATACGCCGCGCTCCGGAGTCCGCCAATGAATCAGCATGGTGGTCACGTCGTTTTCTTCAATCCAATAGCCGTCAACGGATACGCGCTCTATATGCTCGCGCAGACGGCGGCGGGAGAGCTCGTCATCATATCCATACGCGCCGTAGTATATTTCAAAGCGGCGAATCGCCTCTTCTGCGGTCAATTTCATAACGCCGCGCGCGCGCGTCTGCACGACGTTCGGGCGGCGGTCAAGCTCATGCAGCAGATTAAACAGCAGCGCGCCGTCCTGCAGCAGCCCCGGAAGCGGGCGCGGCGTAATCGCTTCGCGCAGCGCTTTACGCGCGCCGCTGGCGGCCGTTTTGCCGATCGTAACAATCGCGCAGGCGTTTTTACTGTAGCTTTCAAATCTCAGAAGCTCGTCAAGGCTGCAAATTCCGCCGCACATCGCCGAGTAAACAAGCTCGAATGGCTTCTCCGCCGTGAAATCCTCCCACAGCGTCTGCGAAAACGAGATATTGCTACGTCCCGCGCGCTCCGCCCGGCGCACCGCGGCATTGAGCACTTCGGAACACATATCTATCGCGGTCACGGACTTCACCGCTTCCGCGAAGGTGAGAGTCGCGCCGCCCATACCGCAGCCGACATCAAGGACGCTCATAGCGCCGGCAAGATGATAATCGCGAAGTAAAAGCTCCGCGAAAGCGTCGGGCTTATCCGGCATATTGTCGGCGTCTGCTCTTGACGCAAGGTAATTGAAATATTCCGACGTTTTTGCGGCGCGCGCAATGCGTGACGCGCGCGTGCCGGCGTTCATCGCGCTTTCCCATGCGCGCTTTGCAATTTCAATACTCATATTATCCCTCTCAGACGCGGAGCCGGATTGCTCCGGCCCCGCCATGTGAATCTTATTTCTTTATAATTGAATACCACGTGTTGACGTTTAGGATTCCGAACGTGCCATCGACCGTGAAGCCGTCAAGCTCTGAGCTGTGCGCCTGTATGTACGAATCCCAGAACAGAGCGACCGCGGGCATATTGTCGGCGTAATACCGCTGGCATTCCGCCGCGGCGGCAAGATAGTCCTCCGGCGACGCCGCGCTTTTCAGCTTTTGCACAATTCCGTCGAACGCCTCGTCCATAATCTGTCCCTGTCCGTTTGAGGAGCCGAGACCGGACATATATCCGGCGCCCATACCGGCGCCCATTGACATACCGAACGCGGTAAATTTCGTAACCATAGCTTGATTGGTATGCGTTTTCTCGGTGATTTCGCGGAAATTCGGAACATCCGTAATGTTGAAAACCAGTTCAATGCCGACCTCGGCGAGATTGGCTTTCAGCAGCTCCGCGTAACGCTCATATACGGGGATGTCGGAGCGCACCATAAGCTCGATTGAGAGCGGAGCGCCGTTGTACTGCGCGGTTGTGACGCCGTCGGTTCCCGTTGCGCCCGCGGCGGCGAGATACTCGCGCGCCTTGGCAAGGTCGCGCGTAAGCTCCGGCGTGTCGATATAGCCGTATGTGCCTTTCGGGACGAAGCCCGCCGTCGAATGCACAGAGTATTCGCTGCCGAACAGCTCGTGGAATTTGTCGTAATCAATTGCGTAAGCAACGGCCTTGCGGATATTGATGTCGTTGCCGGGCGCGGTGTTGTTGTTGAACACGAACACAGCCGTGTTGCTTGAATCTTTCACTGGCAGGAGCGTTATGCCGTCCGCCGTCTTGAAATCCTCCGCCGCGGCGGCGCCGACGCCTCCCGCATAGGCGTAAATCATGTCGATCTCATGGGCCTTGAGTGCGAGATTCAGAGTATCCACGCTGTCAAAGCTGCGGAAGATGACCGTATCGACATTCGGCTGACCCCAGATGAAATTGTCATACGCTTTGAACGTGTATGTACGGGCATCCGCGTTATAGCTGTCGAATTTGTACGGACCGCAGCCGATTACCTGCTGCTCAAGCGCAGCCGTGGTATAGTCCTCAATCCCCTCAAAGATGTGCCTTGGCATAAGGCGAAGCGTTGTGAGACTCGATAAATGGCGCACGTTCGCGGCGGGCAGCACAAGCTCGACCGTCGAGGAGTTAATGACGTTAATCGCCTCATATGTCGTCTGCGCTTCTCCGGTGGATTGGAGCGCGTTGTACTCAATTGTGAATTTAATGTCGTCGGCGGTGACGGGTGTTCCGTCATGCCACGTGAGTCCGTCGATGACCGTCAGCCGCCAAGTCTTGTAGTCGGAGGTCTCAAAGGTCGTCGCAAGCGGCCGGATTTCGGCGTTCGCGTCGATATAAACGGGCGCGAGCTGTAAAAGCGTTCCGCTGTATACGTCAAAATTGTACACCGCGCGGCTCGGCGTTTCAAGATCCGCGGCGGTGCCGATGATTATCTGCGAAATGCGCGCGGGCTGTTCCGGCGTCGCGGATATGACGGGAGCCTCGCTTGGCGTGGGGGAGACTGCGGGAGTGTTTGTGTTTGCGCATCCCGCGAACACGGCGAGAAGCAGGAAGAGCGCAAGCATGAGCGACAGGGCCTTCTTCATTGGAGTTCTCCTTTTTCGATTTGATATATTTTCCCGCCCGACAGCGTGTAGACTCGGTTCGCGGCTGATTTGACGAGCTCCGGGTCGTGCGAGATGAGAAGCACGGAAATGCCGTGCGTTCTGACAAGAGATTTCAACAGCGATATTACTGTGTCCTGTGAAGCGGGATCCAGCATGCTTGTCGCCTCGTCCGCAATCAGCAGGCGCGGTCCGACGCCGAGCGCGCGCGCAATCGCCGCGCGCTGAGCCTGCCCTCCCGATACCTGCGACGGCAGCCGTGTCAAAAACGCCGTATCAAGCGACACCATTCGAAACAGCTCGGCGGTTCTCCGTATTGCCTCATCGCGCGTTTTCACGATTTTCCGGCAAAGCAGAGGTTCCGCCACAGCGTTGCATAATTTTTGGCGTGGGTCAAACGCGGCATAAGGCTGCTGCGGTATCAGCGTAATCGCCGCGCCTGCCGAGCGGTTGTAGCTGCCGCCGACGAATAACGCGGCTCCGCCGAAATGCGCCGTTCCGGAATCGGCGCGAAGCGTGCCGCACAGCAGGCGGGCAATCGTAGATTTTCCCTCGCCGCTGTTGCCCATAAGAGCGACGATCTCCGCGTCTCCGATGGACATGCTTGCGCCGTCGAGAGGTTTGTCCACAGACTTCGCGCCGGGCCGCTGAAAGGTCCTCACGGCGTCTTTGATTTCAAGCATGTCCGCGCATCTCCAAAACAGAATCGCACCGCTCAGCTATCGTGCGGTCGTGCGTGATTATTGCAACCGCGCAATCTGAAAACGAGGATTCCAGCAAATCCATAAACTTGAGCGCCGCGTCGCGGTGCAATCCGCGCGTCGGCTCATCCGCGATTACAAGCTTCGGCTTCGCCGCCAAAGCCAGAGCAAGCAGGACGCGCTGAGCCATACCGCCCGACAACTGGAACGGATATTTCTTCAGCACCGATTCCGGTTCGGAGAATCCGGCTTGTTCCAGCAGTTCGCGCATTGCGCCGGAGCGCGCTGAACGCGCATATCCGAGACGCGCAAGAGTTTCCGCGAAATGCAGCCGTACCGTCATTGAGGGATTCAGGAAATCCGCGCCGCTTTGAGGTATGTATACGATTTCACGTCCGCGCAGCCGGCGAAGCTCACGCTGACTGAGCGGCAGCAGTTCCGTTCCGTCAAGTCTTGCGCTTCCTCCGGCGCGGCAATTGTGCGGCAGAAGTCCGATAAGCGCCAGCGCAGTCATTGTCTTGCCGCAGCCGGACTCTCCGACGATGCCAAGCCGCGTTCCGCGCGTGACGTCGAACGACAAGCCCTCAACAATTAAGCTGAGACCGCGGTCAAGCTTGGCGCGTATTGTGAGATTTTCAACGCTTAGCATTTTTGTCATCAAGCAACGACCTCGCCGGATGTGAAGATTTGCGGGTGCGGAAATGCGCCGATTCGGTTTCTCCAATTAAATGAAAGCCGCAATAATACAATGACTGCGGAGGCTTTGTTATTTAGCGTTTTACGGAACAGCGCCGCCCGCGCTGCGCATTTCGGATTGCGGATAAGAATGAATTTTAACAACCCGCTGTTAAGTGTAATACAACAACATATTTGTTGCAAGCCCTGTGGGGGGATATTTTTTTAGAATTTTTATAGTTTGCAATTTGTTAGAATCGGGCGTATGAAGCGGCAGTAGTACGCGGGGAGAATTTCCGAAACGGGAGCAATGAGTCCGCGCGGGCTAGAGGTTTCCGAATCCGGAAGAATCGGAACGGGGGAGGAGCAGTCCCGGGACGGCAAGACCGGAGCATGGAGGCATGTCTCTGTCGTACTGCGCAGCTCCATGAGCGGCGCGATACCAATAATTGCCGCACATGAAACGGTCAAGGCGGCGGAGCGCAATCAGCGGCGCCGCCTCAAGGATGATATCGATTGCTTTCTTGGATTTTTTAACATTGCGTCTTTTCTTGTTTGATTTTTGCTGTTTAGACGCAAAAAGACAGCCCGCCCCGCAGCCGGGGTATGGCTGTCCCTAATCCGATATGCAGTTTGGGGCACAACAGACTCACGAACTTAATCTGCATTACCGTTCGCAGCCCATTGCGGCACAAGACGGCATTGTTTTAAGCTTTTTCGGAGCTGATTTTTTGTGGATTTTCATCATGGACGCCGCCTTCGTATGTCCAAGCGCGCATGTAATCACAAAATCTCGTCGGTACTATATATAGTTTTGGGATTTTGCAAGCA
>JAITGW010000121.1 GCA_031280325.1 Oscillospiraceae bacterium | reverse complement strand
TCGTCCATGCCGAGAATCGCGATGATGTCCCGCAGCTCGCGATAGCGGTTGAGGCACGTTGTGACTCCGTTCGCCGTCTCATAATGGCGCCGCCCTACAATCGACGGGTCGAGAATTCGCGAATATGACTCCAGCGGCGACACGGCGGGATATACGCCAATCTCGCTGACTGCACGGGATAGCACCGTCGTCGCGTCAAGGTGCGTAAAAATCGTCGCCGGGGCGGGGTCAGTCAGGTCGTCCGCCGGGACATAGATCGCCTGCACGGAGGTGATCGAACCGTTTTTCGTCGATACGATCCGCTCCTCAAGCGCGCCGATTTCCGCCGCGAGCGTCGGCTGATACCCAACGGCGGAGGGCATACGTCCAAGCAGCGCCGAAACCTCGTTGCCCGCCTGGACATATCTGAAGATGTTGTCGATGAACAGCAGCACGTCTTTATTCATCTCGTCGCGGAAATATTCCGCCATCGTAAGCCCCGTGAGTCCGACGCGCATACGCGAGCCGGGCGGCTCGTTCATCTGCCCGAACGCCAGCGCCGTTTTTGAAAGCGCGCCGGAAGCGCGCATGTCGGCGATAAGTTCCGAACCCTCACGGCTGCGCTCGCCCACGCCGGCAAACACGGAATAGCCCCCGTGGTGCGTCGCGATGTTGTAGATAAGCTCCATAATCAGCGTCGTTTTTCCGACGCCGGCTCCGCCGAACAGTCCGATTTTGCCTCCCTTGGAATACGGCGTGAGCAGATCAATGACCTTAATGCCGGTTTCCAAAAACTCCGTCTGCGCCGTAAGCTCCGTGAATTTCGGAGCGGCGCGGTGGATTTCCCAATTAGCGCTCGCCTCAATGGGCGGCCCGTTGTCGATCGGGCGGCCGAGAACGTCAACAACGCGCCCGAGAACAGCCGAGCCCACCGGCGCTGTGATTCCGCCGCCCGTGTTTGCGACAGTCATGCCGCAGGCGAGTCCGTCGGTCGCCTCAAGGGCAATGCAGCGGACGATCCCCGGGGAAAGGTTCGCCGCGACCTCCATATGCCGCCCGTCGCCCGTAATAAGCAGGTTGTTTATCTGCGGCTCCGGCGCGGAATCGTCAAACCGCACATCCAGCACCGGACCGGAAATCCTTATTATTACACCCATTTCTTCGCTCATAAGCTATCCTCCAAAGCTCCGCCGGTTTCTCCCGCGCAGCGCGCTGAGCGCGGGTAAATCCCGCGCGCAAAACCGAACGGAGACGTTCTATTGATTCTTCAAAATCTCGGACGCGCCGGTTATCTCGGCGATTTCATTGGTAATCGCGGACTGGCGCGCCAAATTATACTGCGTCGTCAAGTTTTTCAGCATGTCGCCGGCGTTCTGCGTGGACGAGTGCATGGCGTTCATGCGCGCGAAATGCTCCCCCGCATACGCCTGAACCATGACGCCGAAAATCAGCCCAAGCACATATTGCGGCACAAGCGTGTCAAAAACAAGCTGAGGCGACGGCATATAGAGCATTTCACCGGTGTCCAGTGTCTTTTTCGCAAGCTCATAGTCATCAAGCACGATCGGCAGAACGCGCAGCGCTGTCGGCTGATTCTTCGTCTCGCCGTAAAACGAGGTATAGATAACGTGAACCTCGTCCGTCATGCCGCTGTCAACAAGCTCCATGACCTGCCTCGCCATTCTCCGCGCAGCTTTCACCGTCGGATCCTGCACGATTCCAAGCATCGTAATATCCGGCACGCGGCCGCGGCGGCCAAAAAAATCCTCCGCCGTGTTGCCGACGGTGACGAGCGCGCAGTCAGACTCGCTCTTCACACGCTCATACGCAAAGCGCAGAACAGCCTCATTATAAGAGCCGCACAGGCCCTTGTCGCCGCTTATGACGATGAACGTCTTGCGCTGACCCTTTGCCGCCTCGAGATACGGGTGGTGCAAATCATCCTTTGCGACAGAGCGCAGAATCTCCGCCATGGCGGATCGGATATAGTCAAAATACTGCCGGTTATAATGGATATGGCTTGTGACCCTGTGCATTCTATTGCTTGATACCATTTCCATCGCGCTCGTTATCTTGCGCGTCTGCTCGACCGCCGAAATTCTTCGGCGGATTTCATTCGTTCCCGCCATTTATTTTGCTCCGGCGGCGCCCGCGCCTTTTTCAAGCTCCCGAAATCTCTCGAAATGGCACTGCAAGTCGGTGCGGTCAAATTCCGCAAGCGTTCCCGTGGAGTCAATGCTCTGCATGATGTATCCGGCGGCCTCGCGCAGATAGTCCAGCAGGCGCGCCTGCGCCGCGTTCACCTCCCGCCTGGGGTATGCCTTGAACACGCCCTCGGCGGAGGCGACAAGCGTGCATACCTGCTCTGACAGCGAAAGCATACGTGTGTCAGACTGTTTGAGCAGCTCCATAAGGCGCTCCCCGCCGCGGAGCATTTCGGCCGTGGCCGTGTCAATGTCCGCGCCGAACTGGGCAAACACCACCATGTCGCGGTACTGCGCGACCTCAAGGCGAAGCGAGCCGGAGACTGACTTCATCGCCTTTGACTGCGCGCTGCGTCCGACCCGGGAAACCGACAGTCCGACATTTATCGCAGGACGCTGCCCCGCGTTAAACATCTCGCTTTCAAGATAAATCTGTCCGTCGGTTATTGAAATCACGTTCGTCGGAATATACGCCGAAATGTCACCCGCCATCGTTTCGACGATGGGCAGAGCGGTGAGCGAGCCTCCTCCGAGCCCGGGCGAAAGTCTTGCCGCGCGCTCAAGCAAGCGCGAGTGGAGATAGAACACATCGCCGGGATACGCCTCCCTCCCCGTCGGCCGGCGCAGCAGCAGCGACAGCGAACGGTAAGCCTGGGCGTGCTTTGTAAGATCGTCATAGACAATCAGCGCGTTGCGCCCGGCGTACATGAAATCCTCCGCGATGGAGCACGCGGCGTAAGGCGCGATATATTGCATCGCGGCGGTCGAGCTTCCCGACGCCGTAACAACGACGGTATAGTCCATCGCTCCCGCATCCTCAAGCCGGCGTACAAAGCGCGTCACCGTGGACGCTTTCTGCCCGATTGAGCAATAGACGCAAATTACATTCCGCCCCTTTTGATTCATAATCGCCTGAAGCGCAATAGAGGTCTTGCCTGTCTGCCGGTCGCCGATGATAAGCTCGCGCTGACCGCGCCCAATGGGGATCATGCTGTCAATTGCGAGAATTCCCGTCTCCAGGGGCGTATCAACCCCGGCTCTGTCCATAATCGTCGGCGCGTCGGACTCAATCGGGCGCGTCCTGCGCGCGTTAAGCTCGCGTCCGTCAAGGGCGCGACCGAGAGGATCGACCACGCGCCCCAGCAGCTCAGGTCCCACAAAAACCTCCGCCACGCGGCCCGTGGGATGCACAACGCTCGCGGTGGAAACTTCTCCGTCAATCAGCGCCGCGCCCACGGAGCTTTGGTCGAGATCCATCGTAAGACCCACAGCTCCGCCGTCGAAGGAGAGAAGCTCTCCGTATTTTGTGCCGGAAAGCCCCTTGATGCGCACGATTCCGTCCGCGCAGCTTGTAACCTCGCCGTAATTATAGATTTTCACGCCCGTGTCAAGCCGCGCCGCGCGCCGCTTGAACTCCTGCCCGAGGTCCGCGAGCGACAATTCAGCGCCGGAGTTCCCGGAAAGCAGCTTTTCGGACAGATCGGCAAGACGTGTCGCAAAGCTCATATCATAGACGCGCCCGTCGATTATCGCGATGAAGCCTCCGGCAATTTTCGGATCCTCGACTATCTCAAAATCAAGCTCCGCGCCCAGCTTTTCACGAAATCCGCGGCGCACGGCGTCAATGCCGCTCTTGTTTTTGAGGTCGGCGACAA
>JAITGW010000106.1 GCA_031280325.1 Oscillospiraceae bacterium | reverse complement strand
GGATCAGGCTAAGAAGCTGCCCGCGCAGATGTCCGGCGGTCAGCGCCAGCGCGTGGCATTGACAAGGGCAATCGTCAAGCGTCCGAAAGTATTCCTTATGGACGAGCCTTTGTCCAATTTAGACGCGAAGCTTCGCACGGAAATGAGAATGGAGCTTATGGAGCTTTACGCCAAGCTGCGCACCACCTTTTTGTATGTCACGCACGATCAGGTGGAGGCAATGTCTATGGGAACAAATATCGTAATTCTAAACAACGGCGAGGTTCAGCAGCAGGGTGCCCCGCGTGAGATTTACGAGAATCCGGCTAATGTATTTGTCGCGGGTTTTACAGGCTCTCCTCCGGCAAATCTTATCCGCTGCGGGGAGTTTACGCTTGCGGTGCGGCCCGAGTCTGTGGGACAGCGGCCGCGAATGCGTGGAGCTTGACATAGCCGCGGACAAGGTAAGCGTATTTGACGGCTCCGGAGCGATAACAGACACGGCGCGGCGCGAAGTGGTTCTTTGTGACTTCGCGATGCAATTAAAGATTGAAAAGGTGGGATAACTATGAATTTTGCACATATCAGCGACACGCACATCCGGAGAACCCCGATAGCGCCGATAGTCGGCTTCCCGCTTGAGGCGCAGCTGGATCTCGACGGCGGCAAACTGCGCGCCGTGCTGAGAAAGATTAAAAATCAAGAACAGAGAGCGGACGCGGTTTTTATTTCGGGCGATCTTGTCCACGAGGACGTTGCGGAAGATTACAGCTTCTCAGGCAAATATTGGATGAAGAGCTTGCGGATACGCCCTATTACGTCGCGCTTGGAAATCACGACAGGCACGCGGCGTTTTACGAAGGGTTTCTCGGCGCGCCCGGGAAATCGGGAGCATATTATTACAGCGCGAAAATAAGCGGTAATCGCTTGATCGTTTTGGACTCAAGCCCGGCTGACGCTTGCACTGTCGGGGAAACGACAGCGGCGCAGATAAAATTTTTGCGCGAAGAGCTGTCCAAATGCGGGGCGCGCGGCGCGATTGTTATGCTGCACCATCCTGTTTCCTGTGCATTTGAAAGTTTTTCCTCTCATTTAATGGTGAACTGTGTGAGCTGCTTGATTGCGACCGGATATCGGCGGTGCTTACGGGACATACGCATTTTGTGAACTTCTCGTGCAGGAACAATGTGTTGCACGCAACAGCGTCAAGCACCGCATTCGGAATGGACATAACCGACGCGGCTGAAATCCTTTTTACAGACTTGGTATCATATCTGGTCGGGAGTGCCGGCAAAGCGGGAATTCAGGTCAGCGCCGCCCATGTTTCGTCCGGCACATTGTTTGGCGTCCCGGCATATGTTTTAATGGCGGCTATGAATTAAATTTGTAATTTTATACATGATAGCGCATACTGCGCTATACGCCGTACATAAACAAATCGCACTTGATCATGCCGTTGTACAGCTTGCGCTTTTTGTCGGCGGACTTGCCGAATGTGCGCTCAAATTCCGTGTGCGATGACAGAATATACTTCCTCCACGCAGATTTTTCCCGCACAGCGGCGCCGAATTCGCCGTAAAGCGTCTCCGCGTCGCGGCGCTCCATAATCCTTTCGCCGTATGGCGGATTCGTGACAATAATCCCTCCGTCTGCAGAGCGTCCGTCGAACCTCCGCGCGTCGAACGTCTCGAATCGAACGATATCGTCCACCCCGGCGCGGCGTGCGTTAGCTTCCGACAGCGCGGCGCACTTCGGGTCAATATCACCGCCCCAAATATCGTATTGCCTGGAATATTCCTTTGCGCGCAGCGCTTCGCGCTCGTTCTTCCAGATTTGATTCCCGATAAAGCTCCATTTTTCCGCGGCAAACCGCCGGTTAAGCCCCGGCGCGCGGTTTTTCGCCAGCAGCGCCGCCTCGATCACGATGGTGCCGGAGCCGCAGAAAGGATCGCGCAGCGCCTCGCGTCCGCGATAACGCGCGACGCGCACTATCGCGGCGGCAAGAGTTTCGCGCAGCGGCGCCGCGACAGACTCCGTGCGATAGCCTCGCTTGTGCAGTGCGGCTCCGGAGGTATCCAGAAAAATTTCGGCAGCGTTTTTGCGTATCGTAAAGCGGATTTTATGCTCGACGCCAGTCTCCGGATGCGTCCCTGTGCCGTATTTGCGTGTCAGACGCACCGCAGCCGCCTTTTTTATTATCCGCTGACAGTCCGGAATCGAATGCAGCTCCGACTCCAGCGATGAACCCGCCGCAACGGGAAACGCCCCGTCCCGCGGTATAAACTCCTCCCACGCGATCGCGGCGGCGCCCTCAAACAGCTCATCAAACGTGCGCGCCGGAAAGGATCCCAAAACGAGCAGCACGCGCTCCCCCGTCGCTGTCGCAAGGTTCGCGCGCGCAAGCTCGGAAGCTCCGCCGGAGAAGAACACGCGTCCGTTTTCCGCCCGCACCTCCGCGCAGCCCATGCGCGAAAGCTCGTCGGAGCACAGACCCTCAACGCCAAAAAGCGTCGGAACACAAAATCTGTATATCATATGACCACCTCTGACCGCCCAAAAAGCATTTTGCAGATCCCCGCCGCATGAAACGCGTTTTTGCATGTATATTCATAGCCTTCGACAGACTTTCGCATAATTCCCTTAAAAGCTCATACGCAGCGCTTTATCTCTCGTCCCTCAGCTTCCGAACCATCTCCGCAATCTCCGGCTTTGCTTCTTCCATAAATTCATCCCAGCCATCAACATATGGATACGTCACATCCTCGCCCGACTCCAGCCGCGCGATATATCCGTCAAACATTGCCCAGTCGCGCTCGTACACGTGATAGCTGTTCGCGCGGTGAGTGTACAGTCCCACGGACACTCCCAGCGCGTCCGCCATGCGCTTTTGGAGTAATATAAGCGCGAAGGCGTTCATGAACGCGGCTTTCGCGGCGTCGTTTGAACGAAACATCACCTTGAGGTGCAGCGCCCCGCCTCGGATAAAAAATTGCAGCGATTGCAGGCACGCAGGCGCACCGGATTTCAGATCGTCCTCATGCCGCGTGGAGATTACCGCCCGGCGCGAATCCGGGTTTCGCCGCAGTTCCTCTTCGGCCCACAAAAGTCCCTCCGCCATGCGCAGGTGATACGTATATTCCCAGTTGCCCCGCGCGACCTCAAAGTCGAGTATTCCGTCGAGCATCTCCTGGCGATACTGCTCCAGCGAGCGCGGATCTCCGATAAAAAGCCGCGAAATCATCGGCTCCGCCAGCGGCTCTGAGACAACAAACGTCATCGACGCTTCCTTTTGGCGTGTGTTATAGTCCGGGCACGCAGCGACGCTGTGCTGGCGGCAAAGCTCTGTCAGCGAGGTGTGATATGCCTCCGGCAGCGTGCGCCCCTCCGCGAATAATTCATGCATATACTTAATCCTCATTTGGACAGAAGCGGCTATAACGCAAGCGTTATAACCGCTTCTGACAGCCGGTAACCGTTTCTTATTTCGCCTTTTTGTCGGCGGCAACAAAGTCAATGTCACTCTTCGCAAGTCCAAATCCGCCTGTCATCTCAAGGGCCTCTTCCTTTGACTTTACGATCGGACCTTTTTTCGAGACGTCAT
>JAITGW010000082.1 GCA_031280325.1 Oscillospiraceae bacterium | reverse complement strand
GCGGGTGCGCCGATCCGCGACGATTACCGGAATAAGCCCGGCGGCGGCAAATTTAAGCTTTGACATTTCAAACATATTTACATCTCCTAAGCTCACAGCCTTACATTTACTCCCTCTTGCCGCAGACGCAGCTTTAAGCCGCGTATCGTGACCTCGCCGAAGTGGAAAATCGACGCGGCAAGCCCCGCATCCACTCCCGGCAGGGAGCTAAAGAGCGTCACAAAATCGTCAATATTCCCCGCGCCGCCGGAGGCGATCACCGGCAGCGTCGTGACGGCGCACACCCGCGCGAGAAGCTCCAGGTCAAAGCCGCCCTTTACGCCGTCCGTGTCCATGCTGTTGATTACAAGCTCGCCCGCGCCGCAGTCCGCCCCGCGCCTTATCCACTCGATCGCATCCATGCCAGTGTCCGCGCGCCCGCCGTTCCGGAACACGTGAAAGCCCCTGCCGACGCGCTTAACGTCAACGGAGAGCACCACGCACTGGTCGCCGTAGCGGCGCGCCGCGTCGCGGATAAGCTCCGGATTTTCGATCACGCCGGAATTGACGCTGACCTTGTCCGCGCCGCACTTGAGCACGCGGTCAAAGTCTTCAAGCGTGCGGATTCCGCCTCCGACAGTGAGCGGAATAAACACGTTCCGCGCCGTCTCGGCGAGGATTTCCGTGAAAATTCCGCGCGCCTCGTGCGACGCTGTTATGTCATAGAACACAAGCTCGTCCGCTCCCTCGCCGGAATATCGCTTCGCAAGCTCCACAGGCGACGAAACGTCCGCCAGTCCCTGAAAATTCACGCCCTTTACGACGCGCCCGTCCCGCACGTCGAGACACGGGATAATACGTTTTGTAATCACGCTCAACACCTCGAATGCATGTAATTTCTTCTCCGGTTAATTTTTCTCACTCACAATAACACGTTCAACCGCACAGTAACCGGCGCCGCTCAGCCTCCCGAGAGCGTCAAGCGCAAGCGGGTCGAGCGAGCGTCCGTCAGCGCTTATCAGATCATCGCTCACGTGTAACAGCTTCACTCGCCCGAGTATGAGATTCCCCGCGTCCGCGCCCTCGCTGACCGCAACGATTCTCTCCAGTCCGCATTCAAACGCCGCTCTCGCCTGCGCGATTCGCGGCGGCTTTACCGTATCCGACGGCACGAGCCGCAATCCGTGCGGCGTCCTCCCCCGGCGGTATGGCGCGAGCGGACTGTTCCATGGGCGCAAGGAGATCTGTCGAAACGATGTGCACGACAAATTCCGGAACGCGCTCTATATTGCAAATCGTATCTTTTTTGCTTCCATCGGCGCGGTTGACGACGGAAAACGCGATAATGGGCGGATACCACTGCACTCCGGTGAAAAAACTGAACGGCGCAAGATTGACCTCTCCCGCGGAGCTTAGGGTAGAGACCCACGCGATCGGCCAAGGAATGATCGCGCTTGCTATCAGGTCGTGCGCGCGCCGCGGCTCAAGGGCTGTCAAGTCGATTTTCATGCGTGAGTCTCCTTTTTTACATTATTTATCGACGGGAGAATCCGTGCCTAGGCACGGCACAGCTCCACCGCGGCGGTCAAATCCAGCGCGCCGGTGTAGAGCGCCTTGCCGAGAATCGCGCCGTACAGTCCGATGTCGCGCAGCGCGCGGACATCCTCAAGACTTGATACGCCGCCGGAAGCGACAATATCCAGGGTCAGCGCATTTAATAACTTTTTGTATAATTCCAGGTTTGTGCCGCCGAGAACTCCGTCCTTTGAAATGTCCGTGCATATGATCGTCTCAACGCCGCAATCCTGCATTTGCGCGCAAAATTCCATTGCGGGCAGTTCCGAGACCTCCAACCAGCCTTTTACGGCGACAAAACCATCGCGTATATCGACGCCAACGGCGATTTTCCCGCCGTACTCGCCGAGCAAACGGAGCAGCAGCTCGCGGTCATACGCCGCGGCCGTGCCGAGTATCACGCGCATTGCCCCCAGGTCAAGGTAACGCCGCGCGGCGTCGAACGAGCGGATCCCGCCGCCGACCTCGACAAGAAGTCCCGACTCGGCAATCAGCCGCGCAACAGACGCAAAATTCGGCGCTCCGCCATCGCGCGCGCCCTGCAAATCAACGACGTGCAAATATTCCGCGCCGGCGGCCGCAAAGCCGCGCGCAACGGATGCCGGATCGTCGCTGTAAACGGTTTTTTTGTTAAAGTCGCCGCGCAAAAGGCGCACGGCACAGCCGGAGGCAAGATCAATCGCAGGAAACAGCTTCATTTTTCATCACTCCGCGAGTATTATATTTATCCGCATTCATCGGGCGCTGCCCGACGATGCGCGCCGAAAATTCCGTGAAAGCACGTCAAAGCCGCGCGCTGACTTTCCACGCTCAGCGCGGCGGCGCGCCGGCTTTTCGTTCTCCGGCGAGGGCGGCAAAGCCAAAAACGCGCTTTCCTCAGGTATTAATAGCATAGCGCTTGGTCGAACAAAGTTCTCCCGGCGCTTACGTGCGCGCGCACGGGGAACGCCGCTTCCCGCCGTTCGGCGGGGAACCGCGGCGGCGGCGCGCTGCACCGTTATGGTATAATCTCAAAGCTATTATACCAAGCCGCAAAGCGGCGAAGGCGAAATGGTATAGGCATTGAGTGCGCGGGAGGGCTTCGCCCGACCCGCACGGACATTGTACCACGATTCACCCCAAACCGCAACACTGAAGTGAGCGCAAATGAAAAGCCCCGCGTTATGGCGGGGCTGCGCCGTTATAATATTGTTTCAAGCTCCAAGCCCGCGTAATCCTCCTCAATGTCCACCATTGTAATATGCGCAAAGCCCATCTTGTGCCAAAATCGCAGCGCAGCGGGGTTTTTCAGCGATACAGAGCAGCGGGCTCGCCGAAAACCCGTTGACCGCAGCGCGTTAAGCACAAGCGAGATCGCAACGCCGCCGATGCCTCTCCCGCGTTCGGAAATGAAAGTAAAGGTGATATACGCCGTCGCGCCGTCGGGATACCCCTTATAATACGCCACATATCCGACGACTGCGCCGTCCTGGAGAACATTGTATAACGTATAGCTTTCACGCGCGCCGCCCGGCGGCAAATCTCCTTTTTTCATACATTCGCCCGGCGGCGCGGGTAATTTTCCCGAGTCAAATGAGAAATATTCGAGCGACTGCGCGTACAGGTCTTCTAAAACCGGCAAATCTGCCGGAACAGATGGCGTCAGAGCAATCATTTCTCCTCGATTCCCTCGGCGATTTCACTCAAATAGCGCAGGGCGCGCGTCTCCGCCTGCTCCCTCAAAAACAGACTCGCCTTATTAACTCCCCGCAGCGCGATGTATATGTTCGCCGCCGCCTTGAGCGCCTTGATACAGCTCTGTCTGTTGTATTCCGGTATCGTCGCCGCAAGCCGCCGTACCTCCTCCGGGGCGTCGCGCTCAATATTCCGCACACCTCTCGGAATCATCCCCGCCTGCATTTGAAGCAGCGGTCCGAGAACCTCTGTCCGCAGAAAATCCAGCGCGTGTATCGCGTCGAACAGTTCTCCCCTGCCGATCTTCGCCGACGCGTAATGCACCCAAATCCAGAAGCGATCCTCAAACCACTGTAAATCCGGCGTCGGACGGTGAGCGGGGCTGCGCGCGAAAACATCACTCATAACCGAGCCGGACTGATACAGAATCACCGGATCCTCATAGCGCACGGCGAGGCTTTCAGGCGTGACAAACGTCAGGTCAATGTGCAGCAGCGGATCGTCGTAGAGACAAATCAGGAGTTCGTGACGGTGAATATGATCCCCCGGAAATGACGCAAGCAGCGTTCCAAGCGCGCCCGCAAGCTCGACTCGCGCCGCCATAACCTCGTCATAGCTGTCTCGTGAAATCGCAAGCGTAAAGTCGAGCCCGGAGAATTCGTCCATACGCTCTCTGTGTATATACGAGCCGCCGAGGGCGACGCCAAGAAGCCGGCTGTCGCGTTTGAGTATCGGCAACGCCCTGTTGATGAAAAGCTGCTGTTCACGGGTAATCATGGCTATATACTCCTATTGAGACAATAATTAGCTAACCTATCTAACATTGTACAATATTACGGCGCGCTTCGCAACAGTTTTAACAAAAAAATTTGCACTTCGAAAAATTTTACCAATTGAGGCGGAATTTGCCGAATTTTCGTTAAAATGGCAGGAAATTGCCATGCCAACCGCCGAAAAATCAGGTTTTCTTCCCGTCCGCCCGGGAGCATACGCTCCGTGAAGTTTCAAAATGCCGCCCCGGTTTTGATTTTGCTGTCTGCCGCGCCGCGCCTCTCGACGCAATCCGACTTGACAAGCCGGCTGGAATAGTGTATTATATGCTCTGACTTTGGCATTATGTACGGTTGTACTTTTGATATACTCTAACAAAATCAATGTAACAAAGCGGGACAACTCTCCGCAGGGCTTACGCCGCGCCGGCGAATCAGGGTCGGGCGCGGCTGTCTGCGGCGTTGCTTCCGCTACATAACGCGAATATATGTAAAGGAGCTTTATTAATTAATGGCGGAAAAACTTAAAATCATTCCCCTGGGGGGACTCGGTGAGATCGGCAAAAATATGACGGTCTATGAATTTGGCGCGGATATTATCGTTGTTGACTGCGGCATGGGCTTTCCGGACGACGATATGTACGGCATTGACATTGTGATCCCCGACGTGAC
>JAITGW010000197.1 GCA_031280325.1 Oscillospiraceae bacterium | reverse complement strand
GTTCTGGATTTTTGCGTGCAGATCGCAACGCAAAATCAACGCGTCATCCCAAATACTACCAGGCAGAGCGCGCCAAGCGCAATGCGATACCAGCCAAACACAGTGAACTTATGGCGCTTGACAAAGCCTGTGAGAAACCGTATCGCCGCGATTGACACCAGAAACGCAACGCCCGCGCCGACAAGCAGTATAATCAACTCGCTTTTCGTGAAGTCAACGCCAAATTTCAGGATTTTCAGCGCGCCCGCGCCCAGCATGACCGGTACGGCGAGGAAAAATGAAAATTCCGCAGCGGCGGTGCGCGACAAGCCAAGCAGCATCGCGCCGATAATCGTCGCGCCGGAGCGCGACGTTCCCGGAATGAGCGAGAGCAGCTGGAACAGCCCGATATACAGCGCGGTTTTAAGCGGCAGCTCATCAAGCGTCGTAATTTTTTCCCTATGGCGTCGCGGACGTTCGATCAGAATGAATATTATACCATAAAATATAAGCGCGGCAGCGACGGTTTTCCAGTTGAAAAACAGCTCGTCGATTTTCTTGTCAAATAGAATCCCAATGATCGCGGCGGGCAGACACGCAAGGATTATCTTGCCCCAAAGGCAAAGCGCGCGCCTTCTCTCCTCCGGAGCCGCTGACGGCGCGATTGGGAACAGCCGCCTGAAATACACCAACGCAACGGCAAGAACGGCGCCGAGCTGGATGACCACAAGGAACATTCTCATAAATTCCGGCGACACGCCGAGACTCAGCGCCTCGTCAAAAAGAATCATGTGCCCCGTGCTTGACACCGGCAGCCATTCCGTAATCCCCTCGACCAGCCCGAGGATCAGCGCTTTAATTATATTCTCAAATTGCTGCATAACTATTCTTTGCCTCCTGAAGCCCTGCCCGCTTTTCCGGCGCGGACACGCCGCGCGATGAACGGAGCCAGAGCGTAAACAATACTCACAACGACGAGTCCGTAAGCAATTCCCGCAAAAACATCAAGGATCGAATGCTGCTTGATTAACACCGTTGAGGAGCAAATAAGGCTCGTCAGAACGCTCATGCCCGCGATGATCCACCATTTCCTCGTCGTTTTCGAGTCGATTATCCCCGCGAGAACGGCGATCACGCCGAGAACATGCATACTCGGCAGGACGTTTGTGTTTGTGTCGGCGCTGTAAATCCCGCGTACAAGCTCATGAAAAAAACCTGATTCAAGCGCCGCCGGACGCAAGTCCTGCCCGTTTGGGAACACGATGCAGAACGCCAGCGTCCCCACAAAGCCGATACAAAGCGTCAAAATATACCGCCGGAACGCGGGCCCGTCGCGCAGCATCATATTAAGACCCGGGAAAAACAGCGTCGGAAACCAAAGATAATAAAACACAACAAATTGCGGCACAAAGGGTATCTTATCGTCGAGCGGGATGTATGAAACCCAGTAGTCACTGTAGACGATAAACCGCTCCGCCAGAAGGAATGCCGCAACGAACACCGGCGCGAAAAGCGCCCACCACACATGCGGATTGTTTTTGATAAAATCGCGCGTAATCGACGCGCATTTACACAAGAGCTTTTTCATCGCGCCCTCGGCTATTCCACGGTGACGGATTTTGCGAGATTGCGCGGCTTATCGATATCCCTCCCGAGCGCAAGCGCCGTGTAGTAAGCGAAAAACTGAAGCGGTATTATCGCAAGGGATGGCAGAAACGCCTCGTAAAAATCGGAAACCGCAACAGTCTCTCCCCGGATGTCGTCATTGCCCTCTATGACGGTGCGCGCACTCTGCGTCGTCACGGTAATCACCCGCGCCCCGCGCGAGCAAAGCTCGATAATATTCGAGACGGTCTTATCCACAAGCCCGCGGTTCGTCGCGACGGCAACGACAAGCGTTTCCCTCTCCCGGTTAATAAGCGCGATCGGACCGTGTTTCATCTCTCCCGCCGCAAACGCCTCGGAATGTATGTACGATATTTCCTTAAGCTTCAGGCATGCCTCCAGACAGAGGGCATAGTCTGTGCCGCGCCCGATGTAATACATGTCGTCACGCGAAAAATATTGCGACGCGAGATACTGAAGCTCCTCGCGCAGACCCAGCGTCTCCTCCATTTTGTCCGGAAGCACCAGAAGCGCCGCGACAGCCTCGGAAAATTGTGCGTCCGAAAGCGTGTTCTTCGCGCGCGCAAAACGGAGCGCAAGCACATACAAAAGCGCAAGCTGGGTCGAATACCCTTTTGTGGACGCGACGCAAATCTCCGGTCCCGCCCAGGTGTACAGAGTCCAATCCGACTCCTCGGCGATTGTGCTGCCGACCACATTGACGATTGACAGAACCTTCGCCCCGCGCGCCTTTGCCTCCCGCATGGCGGCGATTGTGTCCGCCGTCGTGCCCGACTGGCTGACGCATATCACAAGCGTGTTCGCGTTCAAAACAGGGTCACAGTATCGAAATTCCGACGCAAACACGACCTCAGCCGGAATCCGCGCAAGTTTTTCAATGGAATACTTGCCCACAACGCCGGCATATGACGCCGAGCCGCAGGCGACGATGTATATCCGCGAGAGCGCACGGATATATTCGTCCGTTATCTCCGCGCCGTCAAGTATGATTTCCCCGTTTCTGATGCGCGGCGACAGCGTTTTTCGGACAACCTCCGGCTGTTCCATGATTTCCTTGATCATAAAATGCTCGTATCCGCCCTTTTCGGCGGCGGAAACGTCCCATTCAATAGTCTCCGGCTCGCGCTCGAGCTTATCAAGCTCTCCCGTATAGAGCGTCACGCTGTCCGCGGTGAGCGCCGCGATCTCAAAATCAGCAAGGCGTATTACCCGCCGCGTGTGCAATAAAATCGCCGCGACATCGGACGCCAAATAGTTGCAGCCATCGCCAAAGCCAAGCACGAGCGGATTCTCCCTCCGCGTTGCGATAAGCGTACCCGGCATGTCCTCGCACATGATTCCAAGCGCGTATGAACCCTCCATCCGCCGCGCGGCGGACGCAACAGCCGAGAGAATATCCCCCGATTCAGCGTAAAAATACGCGATGAGGTTCGTCGCGACCTCGGTGTCCGTCTGCGACTGAAAGCTCATACCCTTTGACCTGAGAAATTCCCGCAGCCGCGCGTAGTTTTCGATTATTCCGTTGTGGACGACCGCAATTTTTCCTCCGTCGGAAATATGAGGATGGGCGTTTGTATCCGTCGGCTGACCGTGAGTCGCCCAGCGCGTGTGTCCAAGTCCGATATTCCCCGGAAGGTCTCTCCCGCCGCGGGTAAGCTCGTCAAGCCGAGCGACGTGACCGCTTGATTTGGCAAGCGTGAAAGTCCCGCCTTGCGCAACGACGATTCCGGCGGAATCATATCCCCGGTATTCCAGGCGACGAAGCCCGTCGAGCAGGACCGGCGACGCATCCTCCCGCCCGGTATAGCCAACAATTCCGCACATAATAAACCTCCAAAGTTTTTGAGCTTACCCTAAAACAGGATATTTTTCCGTAAAACACGCCTGACAGTGAGTGCACGCGGAGTCCGGCGCGATCTTGTTCAGACTTTCAACAGAGAGAAACCCGACGGAATCCGCGTCGATAATCCGCGCGATTTCCTCCGTCGTGTGATTCACCGCGACGAGCAGGGATTTGTCCGGTATATCAGTTCCGAAATAGCAAGGGGAAATGAATTTCGGCGCGGAGGACAGCAGATGAACCTCTCTCGCGCCGGCGTCCCGCAAAAGCTTTATTATCTGTTTCGCCGTCGTACCTCGGACAATCGAGTCGTCAATCATCACAACGCGCCGACCCTCAACCGAGGCTTTTAGCGGGTTGAGCTTCAGCTTCACGGCTTTTTCACGGTTCGCCTGCCCGGGATTTATAAACGTCCGCGCGATAT
>JAITGW010000060.1 GCA_031280325.1 Oscillospiraceae bacterium | reverse complement strand
CACTTTCGCGTGCCGCAGGAACGCGCCGAACGCAGACAACAGCGGGGAGGAGACATACCTGTCTCCTCCCCGCTGTTGTCTGCTCTCTGTCAGTATCCCATGATCGCGGACAGCTCCTTAAAGTCCTGCTCGCGGTCGCGCTGGGCAAGCGCGTACATGTCCAGATACGCGCTCTGCGCTTGCTTCTGCGCCTCAAGGGCAAGCTGCGCGTCGCGGTAAGCCGCCGTCACACGGGAATCATCAACACGGACAAAATCCTTATACAGCTGCTCCGCCTTGGCATAGTTGCCCTTGGCAAGCTCTGCCGCGATGTCGTTTTTATACTGCGTTTCGAGCTTTGCAATGTCAAGGTCAATCTCCGCGTTTTTCGCACTCTCCTTTATCCCGATGCCGGTATGCCCCGAAAGGCGCGCGTTCTCTGCGGCGAGGTTCACCTGAGCGCCTGCGCCGGAGCCAAGGTTTTTAGCGGCCGCGTATTCGAGGAGAGCCTGCCGCTCGATCTCGCTGTTGCCCTCAAGCTCGTTTCGCGCCGCCTGAAAGTCTGCCGCGATGTTCAGGCGCGCGCCCTCCATGGCGAGCAGATTGTCGTCATACGCGCTTTTCAGCGCCGCAAGATTTTTCTCCGTCTGCCTGTCATACATGTCTGTTATATAGCTGTCGGCGCTGCGCCCGTAATTGCCGTATCCGCTTCCGCCGGAGCCGCCGCCCGGAACGTCATGCCCGGAGAGCGGGATATACTCGCTGCCGTCCGCGCCTCCGGAATAGTTTGCCCCGCTACTTTGCCGGACAAGCTGCGCCGCCTGGTGCGCTTTTGCCATCGTATTTTCATCTCCGCGCGCCTTGGCGTCCCACCACATGTTAGAGTACGCCTCGACCTGGGCTTTTTCTGCCGCGGACAGACCCTGATCGAAATAGTCGCCCGCCGCCGTATACGTGCTGTCTGCCATTTTGCATTATCCTTTCCGCATGTTGTATATTATCTGCGCGAGAGTTTCCTTTGTAACCGGCTTTTGCCACCCGAAATCACCGTTTGCGCCGGAGAATATCTTCTTTCCGGCCGTATACGCGACCGCGGGAGCCGCCCAGGCGGTGTGCGCCGCGCCCGTCCCGGCAATACTCATATACCGTTCCATATAGGACAGGAATTTTTCATAGCTCATCAAAGCCTCCTCTTCCGTATATCGCGGGGAACAGAACCCCACTATGTGTTTGTCCGTGCGCCGATGTTCTGTGACAACTCCATCGTCTTCGCCGCCCGCGCCGGAGGTGTTTCCCTCAATCGTGGAAATGCCGCTTCCGGCGACGGCAGTCACGAGTCCAACGTGCTCGGCGCTCGTCACCACGCCGCTCCAGTTGAAAAACACAATGTCGCCGGGGCGCGGCGCTGACGCGCGGAACAGACTCTCCTTTTTTGCCCAGTTCATAAGCTCCGTCGATGAGGCTGTTTTGGCGCCGCCGTAAAACAGGGCGGACGCGCCCGCGTTCCGAAACACATCCCACAGAAACGTGACGCACCAGGGGTAAGCCGCGCCTGAAACCTCCCTTCCGTAATAGCGCGTGTTGAAAATGACGTTGTTTGAACCGCGGGGGGCTTCCCTTATTCCGACAAAGCTCCTCGAAACCGCAAGCACCGTGTCACGCTGATTCATTTAGCGCCCCCATTCCTTTCGGATACCGTACCGAAATAAAATGCCGTCACCATGGACACCGTCTGCACGACGGAATTTGCCTCCAGTCTCCCCTGGAACGCCAGAATCGCGAATACGCTCATTACAAGCAGCGTCACAAGCGTCTTGACTTTAAGCAGCGCCGCCAGCGCTTCCATAAGCTTCATACTTCCCCCTACCCTTCCAGCAGAATGTCGGCTACCGCGCTGCCGTTGTAGAGTCTCAAACCAAGGCTCGTTTCGTTGATATTCATATAAATCTGTGATGTGATGCCGCCGACGCCGCTATTAAAGCTGAACGAAACGGCGCTCACAGGCGTCGGCGTTTCATACAGGTGCCTGACCTTCCTGCTGTCTGCGTAATCGTTCACGTTAGCGCCGAGGCTGACGCGTTTCGGCATCCAGCCAAGCTCATACGTGGTATAGCTGCTGCTGTGGGTGAGAACAAGCCCCCTCATCGTTTTTCTGAGTCTCGCCACGCTGTGCAGCTGCCACGCCTCGCCGTCAAACATCAGCAGCAGCGGCATTCCCGCCGCCAAAGACGCCGGCTGAAACGCGTCAAGAGCGCCGTTGAACGTGCAGCCCATGTATTTCATCGGATACGCGCCAGTCCCGTTTATGTTCAGCGTCGGGTTTTCCGCCGCGTTGGCGTTGTCAAACAGCACTGTCACCGTCATGCCGATCGTAAGGGCGAAATCCACGCACTCCGCCGTCTTTGCGGCGTCAGCCGCCGCAGTCGCGCATGTGAGTATGCGGAGCGTTCTGTCCGCCGCGGTTCTCTCTGACAATACGCCGAGCGCGTCGTCAAGCCTCGCGTCGCCGCCGAGTCCCAGCGCAGATTTCACGCTCTGCGACACTGTCAGCGTTTCGCCGGAGACCGCGTCAACAGCGTCCAAAAACTCCGTGTCAAAATCCGCGCCCGTTTTCTTGACGAGCAGTTGTCCGGCTTCTCCGCCCGCGGGCATGTTTCCGGCCGCCATGGCGCGCTCCTCAAGTTTTGCGGCGGCCGACTGCTCAAGCGCCGTCAGTTCGCTTCCGATGTCGGGAATGAGCGTCTCGTTGATATATTCCTTCAGGCGCTGCCCGCCAAGGTCAAACCGTGTTTTCAGCTCCTCCGCGCTTATACCTTCCTCATCGTTCGGTTCATCGGGCAGCTTGGATATTATTGCCATGTCCTCGGCACATTGCCGAATCGCCATATTAATCATCCTTTCATATGTGTTGTCGCGTTTACCTCACCTGTCCCGCGGCTCGCAGCCGCACGTCCGCGCCGAGCACCGTTGCCGTACTCCAATCGTTGCCGCTTGTCAGCAGCAGCTGATAGAACGCAAATTTGCGCGTCCGTATCCGCAGCTTGCGCGTGTGCGGCGCGCGGTTTGTGCCGAAGCTCCAATGCCGGAAGTCCGCGTCGCTAAAGCCCGACAGTCCGACGGACACCGTCTCGCCGCCCGTAATACCGCCGGAATCCGTCACGGCGGAAACCGTGATGTGGCTCCGCTGTTCCGGCTTCATCACAATGAACACCCGCGCGGAATGCTTCCTGCGGAAATCCGCGCCGAACGCCATCGCCCCGCTGCGCCAGCAGGCGTCGATTTTTTCCCCGCCGTCGCTTTGGTACCGCCGCGAGAAGCGGACAAAGCCGCATTCCCCGCCCGCGCCGTAAAGCTCGCCGTCCCGCTCGAACAGGTGCGTTAGCGGGAACGGATCATAGAGATACCACGCGTCGGTAAAATAGCCGTAAACAAGCGCGCGTCCGCCCTCCATGATATAGTATTCGCGCCGAGTTCTGTCGTGGAACGTGCGCGCTTCGGCAAGATTCATCTCGGCAAGCGTTTTTACGACGCGCTTTGATATGAGCTTTGCCTGACGCTCGTCACTTGTGAGGTTTGCCGCGTATCCGGACGCGTTTCGCCATTCATACACCGCCCCGTCGCAAAGCGTAAGCGGCGCGTTAAGCACAAGCTGCGCCTGACCCGGCGGCGTGTTTCCGATGCTCCTGTTCGCCGGC
>JAITGW010000191.1 GCA_031280325.1 Oscillospiraceae bacterium | reverse complement strand
CGACAAACGGATAGCGCACCGCGATTCCGCGCAAAAAAACATCGTTCGATTGCGGAGAAACGCGGATATTTGTCGCAACAATGTCAAACCATAACGGTATTATCAGCTTTTCGCCGATTTTGAGATTATCGGGCGCGATGCCGGGATTTGCGGTTTCTATCGCGGCGACGGGAGTTTTGTTGGCGAGCGCGAGCTTATAGAGCGTATCCCCGCGCCGCAGCGTGTGTGTAATGTACCCCGTAAGATAGGGCATGAGCGCGCTCCATGTGCGCTCGCCGACGACGCCGTCCTGAGCAAGTCCGCGCGTCGCCTGAAAACGCACTGCCGCGCTACGCGTGTCCGATCCGAATATTCCGTCGATCTCCGTTTCAAAGCCGGCGCGCAGGAGCGCGGTCTGTAAAAGGTCTGTCAGCGGTGACGCGTCGCCAAAGCGTATAGCATTCAATTTTTCCATATATAACCCTCTAACAATGATCAATGATTTACGGCCGGGATAAATTTACTGGCATTTTATTCCTGCTGTTAAAACTATGAACGCAAGGAAATGAAAATTCATCGCCGCTTCAAAAAACGCTGTAAGAGCGCAAAAGTGACTTTTTCCCTGCCCATTTTCGTTATTTATTGCCGTGAAAACGCTCGTCATGGCAGGACATATTAGAATCAGCGCCGACCGCTTGAGTGAAAACGCGCCGCGGCGCTGTCAGCAAAAGAGTGACCTCAGAATTTTTAAGGATTGGTAAACACATGGAAATAAATTTTATGCGCCGGGAGCGAACCAAAGCCGGCAGAGCGGAAGAGGCAACAAAAAAAGCCCGTCATTTGACGGCAAAAAAGGCGGCGGCATCGCTGACCGCGTTTGCCCTGCTCACGGGAGCGGGAGTTTACTCGCTTGCCGCCGAGGCAAAGGAGCTTATTCCGGTGGGGCGTGCCGTGGGGATAAGAATCAGCACGGACGGCGTTGTCGTCGTTGGCGTGCCCGATAAATGCAAGGACGACAAGACGGACTCTCCCGCGAAGAAAGCCGGGTTTCGCGCGGGGGATACTATAATTAAAATCGGCGGAACGGAAATCAAGTCCGCGCAGTGCCTGCGCGGCGCGTCGGAAAAATTCGACGGTAAGCCGGTGCAGGTGACCGTTCGCCGTGACGGACATGACATGCAGCTGGCGGTAACGCCGGCGAGGGGAAATGACGGCTATAGCCTCGGGCTGTATGTGCGCGACGGGCTGAGCGGCATCGGAACGGTAACGTTCTATGATCCCGAGACGGGGCTCTACGGCGCGCTCGGTCACTCGATAAGTGACAGCGAGACCGGGGCAAAGCTCACAGTGCGCGCCGGCGAAATCGGACACGCGTCAGTGCGCGATGTGCAAAAGGGCGCGGGCGGCGCGCCGGGGCAGCTCCACGGGGAGTTTGATTTCGATAATAAGCTCGGAACGATAACGGGCAACACCGACAGCGGAATTTTTGGCAAGCTCGACGCGGAGGACGCGCCGAACGGCAAGGCGATAGAGACCGCCGAAACGCGCGAAATCCACACGGGCAAGGCGTATATACTTGCCAACGTGTCGGGCACGAAAGTGGAAAAATATGACTGCGAAATCTCCCGCGTATATTCCGGGCGCGAGGCGGAGGGGCGCAATATGCTCATAACGATCTGTGACGGGACGCTGTGCGATAAGACGGGCGGCATTGTACAGGGAATGAGCGGCAGTCCGATAATCCAGGATGGAAAGCTCGTAGGCGCGGTGACGCACGTGCTGCTCGGCGAGCCGACGAAGGGGTATGGCATTTCGATTGAGAAAATGCTCGCCTCCGCCGAAGCGGCGGCAGGAGAGAAGTCCTCTTGGCCGCCGGCGGAGAATCCGGCCGAAAAAGGCAGTCTGCTTGACAGGGTAAAGGACATGCTCCGCATCGCGGCTTGACAGCGCAAAAAACCCGCCGAAAAGGCGGGTTTTTTAAGTGTTCGCGCTCGACAATGTCAATATATGAGTACTGTGAAGCGTTGGAAATGGGAGGCGAATAATATTTTAACCTAAGTTTAATAGTTACCGCATTGACATAAAAGGTAATTGGTGGTATGCTTCACACATGATGAAAAAAGAAATCAGAAAAAAATCCGCCGCGCCCTTTTATGCCGTTGCGGCTGTGTTCGTTATCTGGGGGTTTTTCCTGCCTTTGTATTTGCCGCTTCATTTTATACTGTTATTTATAATCGCGGCTGCCGCATACACCGTGTTCTCAAGGCTGTTTCCCGGGACAGTGACGATTGTGGAGCTTGACGCGCCGCCTGTTCGGACGGGGGACGAAAAGCTTGACGAGCTTATGGCGCGCGGCGCTGTGACAGTGCGCGAAATGCGTGAGATTTGCGCCGCGGTGTCCGATGCGGAGCTGTCGGCGAAAATCGGAGAGCTTGCGCGGATAACCGACCTGATCTTCAGGGATTTGGCCGAGGACGCGGAGGATTATCGCGCGGTGCGCCGCTTTAGCGAGCTTTATTTGCCCACGGTGATGAAGCTTCTGCGCACTTATCGCGATTTTGCGCGCGGCGGCGGCGAGGGAGAGAACGTCACGGAGACGATGAGCCGCATTTCAGGCGCGCTCGACTCTATTACCGCAAGCTTTCGGCGGCAGCATGACGCGCTGTTCCAAAACCAGGCTCTGGATATTGAAACAGACATAACTGTTTTGGAAAACCTGCTAAAAAGCGAGAAATTGCAGTAATTATACAATAAAGTGAGGTAACAATTATGGCAGAAGAATATATCCCCGCGCTCACGCTGGCGCCGGAGTCCGCGCCGACAGTCGGCGCGCTTAAAACAGAGCCGAGCGAGGCGGAGCTTTTAGCTAAGCGCGACGAAACCGCGGTAAAGCTTGATATCAGTCAGCTCAGCGAGGCGGAGCGGAAAATTGTCACCGAATTCTCTGAGAAAATCGACATCACGGACACGAACGCCATCCTCACATACGGCTCGGCGAGTCAGCGGAACATCGCGGATTTTTCCGCAAACACGCTTAATTCCGTCAAAACAAAGGATATGGGCGAGGTTGGCGACATGCTGTCGAGCCTTGTGGTTCAGCTTAAAGGCTTCAACTATGGAGAGCAGGAGAAACGCGGGCTGTTCGGTCTCAA
>JAITGW010000184.1 GCA_031280325.1 Oscillospiraceae bacterium | reverse complement strand
TTCTCGCCGTGTGCGCGTTTTTTGCAAACTATTCCGACTCAGCACTCACGCTCACCGTTCCCGGCGGGAACGGCGCCGCGCAGTTTTCATACGCCGCCGATTCAGTTGTTATGGAATCTTCTGAGCTATATCTCCTCCCCGGACGGTACAGCTTCAAGGCAACCGCCGCGGCGTCCGCGCCGGGCAGCCGTCTGGAGCTTTATCTGCCGCAATACGCAAACGAAAACAACACTCTCGGACTTGTATACGCCTCCGCCGAAATTCTGCCCGGCGCTGACGAAACCGTCCTGGAGTTCAAGACAAACAGCGCGCTCCGCTCCGCGCTGCTCCGCGTCGTATACGGCGGCGGCGGAGAGCTTTACGCAACCGGAATTTCGGGAGAAAGCGTCGGCGCGAACGTCTCCGACCCGTATTTCCTCGGACTCGCCATACTTTTTTCCGGACTTGCCTGTATCTTTTTCGTCAAGCGGCGATACACCGGTCCCAATGCGCGGCAGCGTGCTGAGCTGATTCCGTTTTTCGTCTGCATCATTGCCGCCGCGGCGTCCGTTTTGCCGCTGTGCCGCCTCGTTCTGCCGTGGGGACACGATCAGCTTGTGCACCTGCTGCGGATCGAGGGTATCGCGGACGGTCTGCGCGCGGGACAATTCCCCGTGCGTATTGAACCGACCGCCTTGAACGGCTATGGCTATGCCGACCCGATTATGTACCCGCCGCTGTTCCTCTATATTCCGGCGTTTTTTCGTCTGTTTGGCGTGTCGTTGATCGTCTCGTACCAGCTTTTCATCTTCATCATCAACCTTTTCACCGCCGCGATTTGCTATTTCGCTGTGCTGCGCCTGACCAAGCGCCGCGATACCGCAACGGTCAGCGCCGCCGCGTACACCATGTGCCTTTTCCGCCTTATCTGCATTTTCACGCGCGCGGCGCTCGGCGAAATCCTCGCCATGGCATTTTTACCGCTTGTCTTCGCGGGCGTATATCTGATCGTCTTTGGCGCGGCGGATGAAATAAATTCCGGAAAATGGTATCTTCTCGTCGGCTTTTCCGGACTTATGAACTCCCACCTGCTGTCAGTGATTATCGCTTTCGTACTCATTGCGCTGTGCCTGCTCTTAAATCTGCGGCGTCTGCGGGACGGACGGCGGCTCGGCGCGCTTGTCGAGTTTGCGGCGCTGTTTCTGCTTGTGAACGTCTGGGTAATCCTTCCCATATTCTCCATGCTCGGCACGAATATGGTCATTTTCTCAGCGCAAAGCAACATGGCGGATCACGCCGTGTTTCCGCAGGAAATGTTCGCAACCTTCCTGAAATCTACCGGACTTTCCGGCTCTCTGCACGACGCCGCGACGGATATGCCGCTGTCTGTCGGCGGTATTCTTGCCGCGGGCTCCGCGCTGTTCATTTTCCTGCGCTTTCGAAATCGCAAAGAGCCGCCGTCTGGCGACCGCGGCGAAGCCGCGACGCTGCTCGGCTCTCGCGCGCTTGTCGCCGCCGCAGCCACGCTGTTTTTGGCCTCAACCTTGTTCCCGTGGACGCTTGTCCATAAAATCCCGCTGCTCGGGCAGTTTCTCTACACCGCGCAGTTCCCATGGAGATATTTTGGTCCGGCGTCGCTGCTGCTGTGCGTCGTACTCGGCGTCGGCTATGGGCTTGCCGCGCGTCCGCGGCGCAATCTGACGCTGTTTCTCGCGCTGGCGGTGATTTTTGCCGCCTCAGCGCCGTATCTTGATATGTACACGCAAAACAAGGATATCCCCGTGTACCTCGCCGGCAAGCAGGCGGCGCCGGTAACCACATATCTCGGCGGTCAGGAATATCTCCGCGCGGACACTGACAAGGACGCGCTTGAATCACGCCCCGCCGTTGTCGAATCCTCTGACCCCGGTATTTATATCACGGAATACTCCCGCTCGTATGACCGGATTTCGTTTCATGTCTCCACGCCTGACGTCACATACGGCCTGTGGATCGAACTTCCGATATATTACTATCCCGGCTATGTTGCCGAGCTTGACGGCGCCTCGCTGCCCCTCTCCCCCGGACGCAACGGCGTCGTGCGGGCGCTTCTTCCCGCGGGCGCTTCCGGTATGCTGCGCTTTCGCTATCGCGCGCCCGCGCTCTACCGCCTTAGTGAGGCTGTGTCGCTGATTAGCGTTGCCGCGATTTTGGCGTACAACCTCCGAAAAAAGCGCGGCGCGGAGTCTATCGGCGTAATTTCGCACGAGCTTCCCCAAAAGTAGTGAAAAAATGACGAAAATTTCTGTTTACAAATTTAGGAATCTATTGTATGATAATGGCACAGCTTATCCAATGTGTAAGCTCATATCTTTATCCCACAACCCTTTCTACTTGCCCCGCCGCGCCAAATGCGCCGCGGGGCGCTTTTTTCTCTCCGCCAAAATCGGGCGGGCGCTCCCCCGCCGCAGCTTCAAAAACCTCTTGACAAAAATATCCCGCTTGTTGTATACTTCAGTTAATCGAATAAGTTGCCGAGCCGTGCGTCCTAAGGACTGTTGTTGTCTATGGGCGCGCAGCCTGAGCGCGGAATATGCGCTCACAGGGTCAGAACCGGAAACAGACTGGCCTTCCATATTGAAAAGGGAACGCTTTTAGTGCACTTGAATCGTGCGGAATGCGGCTGTTCTTTTGGACAGCTTTTTTCTTGGCAGCTTTTCGGAAAAAATAATTTTGGAGGAAAACATGAAAAAGCTGCTCTCGCTTATCCTTGCCCTGCTGATGGTTTTCGCCCTGGTGTCCTGCGGCGAAAAAACTTCCGCCCCCGCAACGCCGTCTCCTCCGGTGACTGCCTCTCCGACGCCGGACGCGCCTCCGGAACAGACGCCTGTTTCATCAGAGCCCATCACGCTCGTTGTTTTCGCCGCAGCGTCCATGAAAGAAACGCTGACTGAAATTGCGGAGCTGTATAAATCTATCGCACCGAACGTGGCGCTTACGTTCAATTTTGAATCCTCCGGCACACTTCTCACACAAATTCAGGAGGGGGCGGAGGCTGATATTTTCATCTCCGCCGCGCAAAAGCAGATGAACACGCTTCGTGACTCCTCCGGCTATCTTGAGGATACGCGCTTTAATCTTGTGGAAAACACGATTGCCCTCGTCGTGCCCGCCGGAAATCCCGCGAACATCCGTTCCTATGAGGATGCGATCAACGCCTCGTCCATCGCGCTCGGCAACTCGGACGTTCCCGTGGGACAGTATTCGCAGGAGATTTTCACCGCCATGGGCGCCTGGACCGACGAATTTCTTGCCAAGGTCACACTCGGCGGCAATGTCAAAGAGGTCACCTCCTGGGTAAGCGAGGGCGTGGTGGACTGCGGCGTGGTGTATTCGACCGACGCGGTCAGCGCCGGGCTTGAGATCGTCGCC
>JAITGW010000176.1 GCA_031280325.1 Oscillospiraceae bacterium | reverse complement strand
AGGCTTACATAGAAAAACAAAGGGGTGAAATTTGATTTCACCCCTTGTTTTTCTTGAATTTATCGTGTATAATAATTTCATAGCTTTGCCGGCGGGACGATGCGCGCTAATCGGGGAGTCAGCGGTGCCCTGTCGCCTGCAACCCGCTATAGCAGGGATGAATCCCCGCCTGAGGGCGCGGAGTGTGTCGTCTGTTACCGGTAAGTGGCGTTGAAGAATCGGACTTGCGCAACGAAGGCTCGTGAACCATGTCAGGCGGGGAACCGAGCAGCATTAAGCGATTACCCTCGTGTGCCGCAAGGAACCCGGTTCTGAGCTAACTGCCGGAGAAACGGGCATATTCCCAGTTCAGGGGCGGGTGCGCGCATCGTCATGGCGGCAAAGTGTTAGAGCCTGTGAATACGGGTTTTTGTAATTAACGGCGCAGTAAACGGCGGGGAAGGGGCAAAGCGGCGTGTATCGGGCGCTTTACCGGAAATACCGCCCGCGAACCTTTGCGGAGGTCACGGGGCAGGAGCATATTACAACAACGCTCGCGCGGCAGTGCGCCGCCTTGCGGCTTTCGCACGCCTATTTGTTTGTCGGCACACGCGGAACGGGTAAAACCTCCTGCGCGAAGTTGCTTGCCCGCGCGGTAAACTGCGAAAATCCCACTGACGGAGAGCCGTGCAACGAGTGCGCCGCGTGCCGCGCGATCGAGACCGGCGCGAGTATGGACGTCTTTGAGATTGACGCCGCGTCGAACAACGGCGTGGACAGTGTCCGAGCTCTGCGGGAGGAAGCTGTATTTACCCCGGCGGAGACAAAAAAGCGTGTCTATATAATCGATGAAGTGCACATGCTGTCAGTTTCGGCGTTCAACGCACTGCTGAAAATCCTTGAAGAGCCTCCGGAGCATCTCATCTTTATACTCGCAACGACGGAGCTGCACAAGGTGCCCGCAACGATACTTTCCAGATGCCAGCGGTTCACCTTTGGGCGCATTACGCCGGGGAAAATCGCGGCGAGGCTTGATTATGTCGCGGCGGCGGAGGGTATTGCGCTTGATGACGCCGCCGCTGAGCTGCTTTCCCGCTTTGCGGACGGATCGATGCGCGACGCGCTGTCGCTGCTTGATCAATGCGCGGCGTCGGGCGAGGAGGTCACGGAGGCGCTTGTGCGCGGGGCGATGGGACTCTCCTCCCGCGATGAGACGGCGGAGCTTTTCCGCGCTGTCGCAAATCGGGACGCGCAGGGCGCGTTCCGTGCGCTTGATGTGATGTACCGGGCGGGGAAGAGCGTCTCGGCGCTGTTTGACGAGCTTGCGCAGACCGCACGGGACGCCCTGGTGTTCAAGCTAATCCCGGAGAATGATGAGCTTTTGACTGGCAGGACGGAAAAAATACTGCTTTCTGATCTTGCGCCGCTGCCGAAAGAGCGGCTGCTGTATCTGCTTTCAGAGCTTACTCGCGCCGCCGGCGCGTTTCGCGGCGGAGCTTCGGACAGAATAATCGCGGAGTCGCGCCTTGCGTCGCTTTGTGACGAGAGACTTGAGCTTGGCGAGACAGCGCTTCTCGCGCGAATCGCGGCGCTTGAAGGCGGCGGCTTCCAAAAGCCGGTGACGCTTCCGTCAAAGGCTCCGGAGTTTCTCATGCCCGTGACCGGAGATACAGTACGAGAGCCTCTGGCGGAGCTTGAGACGCATGATGCGGGGGAGCTGCCGCCGATGCCGGGCGATGACGACGCGCCGCCGTGGAACGAGCAGTCAGTCACAATAAAATCGCCGCTGAAGCAGGAAGCCGCGCTCGCAAAAGCGGCGCCGCCGCCGGTTTGCGAACCAAAACGCGCGGCCGAGACGCCGGTATTCGAGCTTGAGCAACGCGGAGATGGATGCTGGCAGAGCATATTGTCGCGGCTTGGCCCGCCGCTGTCATTCACGCTTGCGGACGCGGACGCTGTAATGTCGGGCAGAACGCTTTATGTTACGCCAAGCAACGGATTCATTGAAAGCATGCTTTCAAAGCCGGAAAATCTTCAAAAAGTGCGCGCGGCCGCGGAAGCGGAGCTCGGCGCGGGAGTGACCGTGCGTCTTGAGAAGCCGGGCGCAAAAAAGCCGGAGGCAAGCATTGACGAGCTGCTTAAATTCGGCAACGTGACGATTGAGGACTAGTTTTCGAGACTATCTTGCAAAAAAATGCGTGTTACGGTGCATATTATCGGAGGTTTTTATGGCAAAGAGCGGATTTCGCGGAAGCCGCCCCGGCGGCGGAGGCGGCGGAATGAACATGGGTATGATTCGGCAGGCGCAGAAAATGCAGGAGGATCTGCTTAAAATGCAGGCGGAGCTGGAGGAGCAGACGTATACCGCCGCGTCCGGCGGCGGCGTTGTGAGGGCGACAGTGTCGGGCAAGCGTGAGCTTGTCTCGCTTGAGCTTGACCCGGGGGCGGTTGACCCCGAGGACGTTGAAATGCTCTCCGACATGATTGTCGCCGCGGTGAACGAGGCGATTCGCCTCTCTGACAAGGCGGCGAGCGACAATATGTCAAAGCTCACGGGAGGTATGGGCGGACTTTCGGGACTTAACCTTGGGTTCTAGCCTGAGAATTGACACGCCGGTAGGTTCCCTTTGGGCGGAGGAAGAGGACGGCGCGCTCACAAAGCTGTTATTCGCTCCAACCTCAGAGCCGCCGGCGCAAACGCCCCTGCTTCTGCGCGCGCGATTACAGCTTGAGGAGTATTTCGCGGGAAGACTGCGGGAATTTGACCTGCCCCTGCGCCCGTCCGGCACGCAATTTCAGCTTCGTGACTGGGAGGCGCTGCGCGCGATTCCCTATGGCGAAACGCGCACATACGGACAGATTGCGGCGGCAATCGGGGATCCGAAAGCGTCCCGCGCGGTGGGAATGGCGAATAACCGCAACCCAATCTGCATAATTATTCCATGTCACCGCGTGATAGGTGCGGGCGGAAAGCTTGTGGGCTACGGCGGAGGGCTTGATGTGAAGGAATATCTGCTGAGATTGGAGGGCTGCATATGAAAATTCTTATGTTATCCGGAAATCCCAAGTCCGAAGGGCTTTGCTCGTCACTTGAGACCGCGCTGACCGGCGGCGCGCAGGCGGGAGGAGCGCAGGTCGAAAAGGCGGCGCTGCTGCGCTATAAACGATGTCAGGTATGCGCTGACGGCTGGGGAAGCTGCCGGGAGAAGCATAAATGTATTCTGGACGACGGGCTGTCCGAATTGCAGGAGAAAATACGGTGCTCGGACGCGTTCATTCTCGTGACGCCGGTGTATTGGGCGGAGGTCGCGGAGGGGATGAAGTGCGCTCTCGACCGGCTGAGGCGGTGCGAGTTCGGCAAGGGTGCGTTTGCGGGCAAGCCCGCGATTCTTGCGGCCTCTCCCGGCGGAACGGGCAACGGTTTGCTTGCCGCGCTTGAGCAGATGGAGCGTTTTTGCAAGCACACGGGCGCAGCGGTGTTCGATCTGATCGGGCAGAACCGCTGGACGGCGGAGTATAAGAGGCGCGCTGCGTTTGAGGCGGCAAGGGCAATGGCAAGCGGCGTTGAGCCATGGAAACCCTAGTGCGAGCGGCGGCGGAATCCCTTTGCGCACAAAAAAATCTTTGACGTCTTTTTGAAAGCGCACAGCCGGGGGGCTGCGGCGCTTTTCAGATGAGGAAGCTGCCCGGGAAGCGCAATTGAGAAAATGCCGGGCGTCGAAAATGAAAAAATCCGCATAATCATTCAAATGTCGGGAAATGCTAAAGTCACCTTAAAAAAGGGGTGACTTTTTTGTGTAAGAAGACCATATTAATTCTAATTTTAATCCTGGCGATGGTATTTGCCCTCATCTCCTGCGACAAGCTAAAGGGCTTTGACGGAAAGCCGGCGGGCTCCGCGGCGCCATCAGCCTCGGCGGAGGGAAGTAAGCCGCCGTTCCTCTCTCCGAATGTACCGACGGAGCAGCCGCCCGACGCGACAGGCTCGCCGACGCCGACGCAGGAGGCCGAAGGATCTCCGCCGCCAACGCCGACATCGACTCCGGCGCAGACCTCTGACCAGGCCCGGCTTGCCGAACAGGATGATTCAAGCGGCGAAGATAAGAGTCAGACGTCGGACACAAAGGAGTCAGGCGTGAAGAAAACGATGATGACGCGCCTGACATATGACCAAAAAACGGTTTATCTGACTTTTGACGACGGGCCAAGCCGCGCCGCGACGCCGCAAATTCTCAAAACGCTTTCAAAATACGGTGTGCGAGCAACGTTTTTTCCCATAGCTCGGGACGGTCTTGACGATATATACAAGCAAATTATTGCCGAGGGTCACTCCCTCGGCAACCACTCGTTTTCACACAACTTCAAATATCTTTACCAATTGGACAACATTGATGATTTTCGCAGAGATGTAATAAAAATGCATGATTTTATGCATGCGCGCTTTCAATATGAGCCGCAGCTGTTCAGATATCCTGGGGGAACTATGGGCAGACCGGACGACCTTATGGCAATGAGGCGCGAGGTGATATCCGATCTGGGGTACAGATATTTTGACTGGAACGTTTCGTCATACGATGACCCGAACGGTAAAAATCTGAACAGTGCGGAGGGAATTATCCGTGACGTTTTAAGCGCGGTCGGCAACGCTCATCCGGCGATTATCCTCTTCCACGACGCGGAGATAAACGCGGCGACAGCGGCAGCGCTTGACAAGCTGATTCCGGAGCTTAAAAAACAGGGATATGTCTTTGATACGCTGGATAATTTCAAGTGAATGACGCGGCGCAGGACTGTGCGGATTCGCGGCGCGAAAAAATATTTTTCAAAACCCCTTGACAACGCGGCGGGGGCGTGCTAGCATTAAGCTACAATTTACTCCACACCGAATGGCAGTGACGAAGACGGCTGAAACCGTCTCCATCCCAGAGAGCCGGGCAGCGTCTGAGAAATCAGATATGGTGAAAGCCCGGAATGGAGAGATTTCAAAGCCCATCCCTTCCGAGCCGGAGTCTGAAAGCCGTGTGAAGCCAGGCTAAACACAGCTAAGTAGGCGCTCCCGTTTTGACCGCGTTAAGGTCCGGGGCTTGGTTGAGCCTTGTAAGCGGCGACCAGGAGTTAAACGCTCCCGGCGCAATTTGAGTGGTACCGCGGATTATATCCGTCTCAAAGAAATTTGAGGCGGTTTTTTATTTGCCGTCTGGTGTGGCAAAAAAGGAGAGGTTAAAATGACAGAGCAAAATCGAACCCGGATGCAGCTTGCGGACGTTGCGGCGCGCGTGCGTGAGCTGCGTGAGCTGCGGGGACTTTCGGTTGCCGAGGCGGCGTCAAAAACCGGATTCACTGAAGAAGAATATGCGGTCTATGAGAGCGGATCGGCTGATTTGCCGTACTCGTTCATTCTAAAGTGCGCGGATTTTTTCGGCGTAGGGCTGTCTGATCTGCTTGAGGGCAGCAGCACCGCGCGGCTGACGGGATATACGATCACCCGCGCGGGTCAGGGACGTGTCACCGCAAGCGAGGACGGGCACGATATACGCGATCTCGCGCCCCTGTTCCGCGACAAGCTTGGCAGACCGTATCTCGTTCGCTATGTTTTCCGGAAGGAGCGGCAGGACGCGCCCATCGAGCTTGACACACACAGCGGGCACGAGTTTGATTTCGTCGTCTCCGGCTCGCTGCGTATACAGGTCGGCGAGCATGTGGAGGAGCTTTATGAGGGGGATTCGATCTACTATAATTCCGGACGTCCCCATGGAATGATCGCCACCGGAGGGCGCGACTGCGAGTTCATCGCGGTGGTATTTCCGGGCGCGGCCGCCGACTCGGAGTATGCTGAAGCGGCTGCGCCGCTTGACCACAGCGGAGAGTTAATATACGCGGGATATGTTGACGCGGAGGAGAATGAGCTTGGCGGACCGGTGTCGCTGAAATTCAAAAATCTTGAAAGGTTCAACTTTGCCTTTGACGTTGTGGACGTTCTCGCGGAAAAAAATCCGCAAAAGCTTGCCATGCTTCATATCGACCGCGACATGAATGAGCGCCGCTTCACGTTTGAGGATATGTCCCGCCTGTCAAGCCGCGCCGCGAACTATTTTCAGTCGCTGGGCATAAAGCGCGGAGATCATGTAATGCTTGTGCTGAAGCGCAACTGGCAGTTTTGGGTGACGACGCTCGCGCTCCACAAGCTTGGGGCGGTTATGATTCCGGCGCCGGATCAGCTGCTGGAAAAAGATTTTGACTATCGCTTCAAGGCGGGGAGGGTGGCGGCGATCGTCACGACGATGCAGTCCGGCGCGTATTTAGAGGCGGAGCGCGCGTTTGAAAATAATCCCGGCGTCACGGTTCGCGTAATGGCAAACGGGGCGGCAGAGGGCTGGCGCGATTTTGACGAGGAATTTATGAAATTCCGCAGCAGCTTCCCGCGGGGGGAGGACGCGCCCGGCGGCGAGGACGACATGCTCATGTTTTTCTCATCCGGCACGACGGGGTATCCAAAGCTTGTCACCCACAGTCATACTTATCCGATGGGACACTTCGTGACGGCAAAATACTGGCACAACGTGGATTCAAACGGGATACATTTTACAATTTCCGACACCGGCTGGGGAAAGGCGCTTTGGGGCAAGCTCTATGGTCAGTGGCTGTGCGAAGCCGCGATCTTCACATATGACTTCGACAGATTCGAGTCGGCGCAGGTGCTGCCCATGTTCAAGAAATACGGTATCACGACGTTCTGCGCCCCTCCGACGATCTATCGCTTCTTAATCCGCGAAGACATATCAAAATACGATCTCTCTTCCATCAGACACGCGACGACGGCGGGCGAGGCGCTCAATCCGGAGGTATATCATAAATTCAAGGAGATGACAGGTCTTTCCGTAATGGAGGGCTTCGGTCAGACGGAGACGACGCTGCTCATCGGCAATTTTGTGGGCATGACGCCGAGAATCGGCTCCATGGGAAAGGCGAACCCTCAATACACCCTGGACGTGATCGACGCGGACGGAAATCCCGTCGCGGCGGGCGAGACGGGAGAGATCGTCGTGCGGCTTGCGGACGGGAAGCCCGCGGGGCTCTTCAAGGGATATTTTGCGGAAGAGGAAAAGACATCTAACGCCTGGAAATTCGGCGTATATCACACAGGCGACACAGCCTGGCGCGACGAGGAGGGCTTCTTCTGGTATGTCGGGCGCGTGGACGACGTGATAAAATCCAGCGGCTATCGTATCGGGCCTTTCGAGATCGAGAGCGTCATCATGGAGCTTCCTTACGTGCTGGAGTGCGGAGTATCGGCGGCGCCGGACGAGGTTCGCGGTCAGGTTGTAAAAGCGAGTATCGTACTCACAAAAAACTCCGGGCGCGAGCCGAACGAAGAGCTTGCGCGTGAGATTCAGGAATACGTCAAGTCGCACACCGCGCCATATAAATACCCGCGTGTGGTCGTGTTCCGTGACGAGCTTCCCAAAACGGTGAACGGAAAAATACAGCGCAACAGACTGTAGATATTTGCATGGCGGCGGTCAGTTGACCGCCGCCGCTGCTTTGCGGAGGAGCGGCCGCAAAAATGCGGAGAACGAAAATATACTCTTGACAAAATATAGGGAAAGAATATAATGTAAACAGGGAAGGCGCGTGAGGAAATGAGCATTGCGGTATATGATTTTTCGTGCAATCCGAAAATGACGTGGCTGAACGTCAACAGCGGCTGCAATATGCGATGTAAGTGGTGCTATAACGGAATGAAGTCCGTCACTGCGGGCGGAGAAATGAGTCTTTCGCTCGCCAGGGAGCTTGTTGACATTTCAAAGGAACTTGGAGTCACGCACGTGAACATAATAGGCGGAGAGCCGACGCTATGGGCGGGGCTTTTCGAACTGAACGACTACATAAGAGCCGTTGGACTCGGCTCCGGACTCATTACAAACGCCATGCGCTTTAGTGAGGACGCGTTTTTGGACGCGTACCGCGCACATCCCAATGACAGGATTTCCATATCCGTAAAATCTGCGGATGAGGAGGAATTTCTGCGGGTCACGGGCTCACGGGAGTTTGGGCATACTCAGTCGGGAATATGCCGCGCGCTGGAGCTTTTCGATACGGGCGTCACGACAGTTTACAACAGCTTGGTTGGATTTGAGGGATTGCGCAGGATCGCGGAGCGCTCGCGGGAGTTAGGCGCGCGGTCGATAATCGTCAATATGTGCAGTCCGGTGCTGAAAAACGGAAAAGCGGAGCTTGGATATTCCATTCCGGCAGAGCGTATCGCGGAGGAGACCGTCGCGATTGCGGATATGCTGGAAGCGCTTTATGCCGACGAGTACGAGCTTGATATTCAAATGCCGCTGTGCCTGTTCCCGGAGGAATTCGTTGATGCGATGCTTTTGCGCGGCAAAATTCAGACGATATGCCAGATGTTTTCGCGCGGTGGACTGAATTTCAATACTGAGGGGGACGTTTTGCCGTGCAATGAGCTGCATGAAACGATAATAGCGCGCAGGGGAATCGATTTTAACGACGCAAAATCGCTTTATACACACTTAAACAGAGAAGCGCTGCGGGAGTTCTATGCGGGCTTGCTGCGTTATCCGTCCGCACAGTGCGATGTATGCCGCCGCAGGGATGACTGCCGCGGAGGCTGTCTGATGAACTGGCTGATATATGAACCGTCAATCTGCCGCGCAGTGAAATAAAGCTTGCAGGGCTGAAAATATTTGCGAAAAGAGAAAGAGTATGGGCACACTTTTAGATATGATCAAAAAGAACGGAAGTACGGCAATACCGCCTGTGTCGGCTTCTACGGCGTGTAATTGCGGAAGTCAGGGGAACTGCCAGCGGTGCAGCAAATAACGGAGTTAAATACAGAAAACAGCTTGCGGATATTCCGCAGGCTGTTTTTCTTTTGCCAAAAGTCAACTTTTTTCACATATAACCGCAAAAAAACCTTGTAAACGTCAAATGGTTGTGGTATTATTCAATTCCGATGTTAAAATGCGTGAGAGGGGGCAATGCCCTTGATAAAGCGGCCGCAGTATACCGAAAAAATATTGCAATACGCGGACAGACCGTCAGTGAAAATCCTGCGGGGCATGAAGCGCAGCGGCAAAACCGCGATACTCCAGCTTCTGCAAGAGGAATTTTTGGCGCGCGGCGTCATGAAGAAGAACATAGTCTACATGTCATTCGAGGGACTTGAAAACGCCGCGGTCACAGACTATCAGTCGCTGTACGACGCGATTGCGGCGCGGGTGACGCCGGGAGAGCGTACATATCTCTTCCTCGACGAGGCGGCGCGTGTATACGGCTGGGAAAAGGCGGCGCTGCACATGCTTCATGACTTTGACGCTGATATTTACGTCGCCGGCTCAAACGGCGCCATAACGACGAAGAATACGCTTGCCGTTTTGGAAGAGCATCACGAGCTGTTTGACGTGTATCCCCTGTCGTTCGCGGAATATATCGCGTTCCGCGAAACGCACGCTCAGGCAGAGGATATCCAGCGTGAGCTTGTGCGGTATTTGATGTTCGGCGGATTTCCATCGCTGCATTTGCGCGCCTATACGCAGCTTGAGGCATACACCTATGCGCGGGATGTTATGAGCGCCGCAATATGGAACGAGGTCGCGGGATCAAGCCAGCTGCGCCGCGCGGATCAGCTCGATCGAATTATACGATTTGTATTTGAAAATGTAGGCAATACATTTTCCGCAAAGTTTTTATCGGACAAGCTAAAGGGAGAAAACAAGGAGATAAACATCGAGACGGTTTATACATATTTAGAACGGCTGGAGAACGCGTATATCGTTTCCCGCTGCCGCAGATATGACCTCCATGTGGGAGAAGCGCTGAAAACACAGGAAAAATTTTATATATTGGACACGTCGCTGCGCTATGCGATGATGGGCTTCTCGCCGGATACGGTTGCCGCCGCACTGGAAAACATCGTGTATCTGGAGCTTCGCCGCCGCGGATATGACGTATACATGGGCAAGCTTGGCAGACGGGAAATCGACTTTGTCGCGCAGCGCGGTGAGGACAGAATATACGTTCAGTTAAGTTCAGATCTGCGCGGCGGCGAGGCGCGGGACGATTACTCCCTGCTTATGAGTGCGCATGACAGCTATCCAAAGCTTATATTGACGACAGAACCGGGCGCATCCGGCAACAAAAACGGAGTGCGCACGATGAATGCCGCGGACTTTCTGCTGCGGCGCGAGATCGTATGAAACGCGCGATTACGGCGGCGATGGCGCTTGGAATGCTGCTTTTGTGCGCCTGTAACTCGATTTTGGACGGAGAGATACTTATTACATCGCAGCGCCGCCCGCCGTCAGCGCAGGAGGCAGAGGACGAGATGTCCGTCGTGACGACATATTCGGAGCTGTCGGACCTCATATCGGACATGCTGTTTCGGCATGAGGAATCGGCGCTTGTGAAGGTTGTTGACTATGCCGGAGAGCTGAGCGCGGATTTGGAGCGTGTACGGACGGAGTATCTGACCGTGATACCAATAGGCGTTTTTGCGCTCGAGGATATGTACATAGAGGCGGGCACGGTTGTTTCCGTTGTCGAGCTGGACATCACGCTTACAT